>CAYWKY010000005.1:0-24118 GCA_964458915.1 uncultured Faecalibacterium sp. | reverse complement strand
CCTTATAGCAGTTATTTCCCTTTATCGACCGGGCCCCGCTGACTCAATTGACACCTATATTCATAACAGGCATAATCCCGGTGACACAAAGTATAAATCTGAGCTTCTTCGTGATATTCTTGATGTGACGTATGGCTGTATGGTTTATCAAGAGCAGGTAATGGAAATTTGCCGAAAGCTTGCAGGCTATTCTTATGGCAGAGCTGATTTGGTACGCCGAGCCATGTCAAAGAAAAAGCTTGATGTTATGGAAAAGGAAAGACATAATTTTATTTACGGCTTAAAAAAAGATAATGGAGAAATTGAGTGCTGTGGCTGTCTTGCAAACGGTGTGTCTCAAGAGGTAGCAAACGATATTTTCGATGAGATGTCAAACTTTGCAAAGTATGCCTTTAATAAATCTCATGCGGCCGCCTATGCTTTTGTTTCTTATCAAACGGCATGGCTAAAATGTCACTATCCATGTGAGTTGCTTGCTGCTACTCTTACGAGTGTTCTCGATTCAAGCACTAAGGTTTCAACTTATATTGCTGAAGCAACAAGACTTGGAATTAAAGTTCTTGCACCCAATGTTAACAGTAGCTTCGAGGGATTTACGGTTAAAAACGGCGCTATTCGTTTCGGACTTCTCGCAATAAAAAATCTCGGCCGAGGCTTTATTAAAACTATAATAGACAACCGTGAGCAAGGTGGTAAATATACTGATTTTTACACCTTTTGCAAACGAGTTTATTCTCGTGAGTTTAACAAAAGAGCTGTCGAAAGTCTCATAAAATGCGGCGCTCTTGACGGTTTGGGTCTTAACCGAAATCAAATGCTTCATATGCTGCCGGCTATTGTGAGCGACCTTGATGCTGACAAAAATAAAAATGTTGTTGGGCAAATAGGCTTTTTCGATGAGGATTCAGGATTTTCTTATTCCAATGAGTTTACAGTACCCGAAATAGCTGAAATGCCATATAATGAAATGCTGTCCTTGGAAAAGCAAATTACAGGACTTTATATTTCAGGTCATCCGATGGATGAATATAAAAACATAGCCGAAAGAATTAAAGCTGATTCAATAGTTGAAATTCTGGAAAGCGATGGTGAGTTCGGCTCAAAATATAAGGATAACTCTAAAGTCAAGCTTTACGGAATAATATCAAAAATTGAAAAGAAGACAACTAAAAATAACTCAACAATGTGCTTTATTACCCTTGAAGATTTAACGGCATCAATTGAGTGCATAGTTTTCTCAAGGCAATATGCCGAAAGAGTGCATCTGTTGCAGGCGGGAAATATTATTCTTATAAACGGTAAGCTCTCTCTGCGTGAGGATAGAGAGCCGAGCGTTGTTTGCGAAAGTATTGAACCGAACCCGAAAAACATTTTAAAGCAAGATTTAAAAAGCGAAAAGAAGCAAAGAAAAGGTATATTCCTGCGTGTTCAAAGCGACAATTCAGCTGAAATATCAAAAATTAAAACCCTTATTGATATTTTTCAAGGTGACTTCCCGGTGTATATTTTCTATGAAAATACACGAAAATATGAATGTATTGGCTGCGTAAAGATGAATAAGCCTATGTGTAAAGAGTTAAAAATAATAATTGGTGAAGAAAATGTTGTCATAAGGGACTAAATGTTGTCGATTTTATGGATAAATCTTGACTTTTACACTTTATAGTGTATAATATTCACTATAACTAAAAACATATTTAACAAACTCTTGGTGAAATAGATTATTTTCACATTATCTTTTAGAAAGATGCTGTTTTATGAGAGTGTTAGGAGGACGTACTAATGGTTAAAACAATTGGTGTATTGACAAGTGGCGGTGATGCACCGGGTATGAACGCTGCAATTCGTGCAGTTGTTCGTGCAGGCTGTGAGCTTGGAATGAAGGTTTACGGCGTTAATAGAGGATACAACGGTCTTATGGAAAACGATATGTTTGAGATGAACCTTCGTTCAGTTTCAGATATTATCAACCGTGGCGGTACAATTCTTTATTCAGCAAGAAGCCCTCGCTTCAAAACCGATGAGGGTATGCAGGACGCAATTAACGCTTGCAAGGAAAGAGGAATTGAAGGTCTTGTTGTTATCGGTGGCGACGGTTCATTCAGAGGTGCAAGAGATCTTTCTCTTCATGGTATTCCCTGTGTTGCAATTCCCGGCACAATTGATAATGATATCGGTTGTTGCGATTATACTATCGGTTACGACACTGCTATGAACACAATTATGCAAATGGTTGACAGAATCAGAGATACAGCTGAATCACATGACCGTTGCTCAGTTGTTGAGGTTATGGGCAGAGGCGCAGGTTACCTTGCTCTTTCAGCCGGTGTTGCTTGCGGTGCTACTTCAGTGCTTATTCCCGAAGTTCCTTACGATTTTGAGCGTGATGTTATCGAAAGAATGAAGAGAACTCAAAAGAGCAACAAGCTTCATTTCGTTATTCTTGTTTCCGAAGCAATCGGTGGCGTTGAGGATATGGCAAAGAGAATCCAGTCCGAAACAGGTGTTGAAGCAAGAGCTACAATTCTCGGTCACGTTCAGCGTGGCGGTTCACCTACAGCTAAGGATAGAATCGTTGCAAGCCAAATGGGTTACCATGCTGTACAGCTCCTTAAAGAGGGTATTGGTAATCGTGTTGTTGCAATGCAAAAAGAAAAGATACTTGACTTCGATATTTTTGAGGCCTTGACAATGAAAAATTCAGTTGATCTTGATATGTACAAGATGAATCTTGATATTTCAATATAATTAATAGTTAAAATTTGCAAGGGCCTGTTAATTTCAGGCTCTTGTTTGCTTTAGAGGTGAAAATATATGGCGGATAGCAAACCAAAGCAGAACATTCATCAAGGACATAGGAAAAAGGTTAAAAGCAGATACTATGAAACAGGGCTTACAGGTATGCCCGATCATAATATTCTTGAGTTTTTGCTTTTCTTCGGCATACCTCAAAAAGATACAAACGATTTAGCTCATGAGCTTATTAACAGATTTGGTTCTTTCTCCGGGGTACTGGAAGCGAAAATGTCTGATTTAATGGATGTTAAAGGCATGACGGAAAACGCTGCTTGTTTGCTCACACTGTTTTTGCCTGTATATAAAAAGTACACAGAAGATTTACATAAAAAACGTCCGATTATGTCCGCGAGAAAAGACTATGTAAAATATCTTAAAAATCTCTATCTTGATTCGCCAAACAATGAGAGAGTGTATATTTTATGCTTTGATTCTAATAACAGACTTATTGCTTGCAGAAAAATCAGCGAAGGTGATTTCAGTTCGGCACTTTTTGACATAAGAAAAATTGCCAGCGCAGTTCTTGAAGTTAACGCCAAAAAGGTTATTCTTTCCCATAATCACCCTAACGGTCAGCTTGAACCTTCAAGAGACGACTGCAAAATTACAAAGGATCTTTCTGATTTACTCTCCCTGTTCAAGGTTAAGTTTGTGGATCATGTTATTATTACGGACACAAGCTATTTTTCTATGAGTGGCTCTATGATATATGCTCACTATGTTAACGGCGGTCCGGCTATTACATAATAAACTAATCGTCTCGAAAAAAACGGGACGATTTTTTGTCAGTTTTTTCTGCGGTGTTGATTTTTGAAAATAATTGTAGTATAATACTCGTCAGCGAACATTTGTACGATAAGGAGGGCATTATGGATAAATTCAAGCTTGTTTCAAAATTTCAGCCGACAGGCGATCAGCCTGAAGCGATAGATGCCTTAGTTGATGGTCTTAATAAAGGCTATAAAGAGCAAACTCTTTTAGGTGTAACCGGCTCAGGTAAAACTTTCACAATGGCTAATATAATCGCTAAGGTTAACAGGCCGACCTTGGTTTTGGCGCATAATAAAACCCTCGCTTATCAGCTTTGCAGTGAGTTTAAGGAATTCTTCCCTGAAAATGCTGTCGAATATTTTGTGTCGTACTATGATTACTATCAGCCTGAGGCTTATATTCCCACCACAGACACTTATATTGAAAAGGACTCGGCTATTAATGATGAAATAGACAAGCTTCGCCATTCAGCAACCTCTGCTCTTTCTGAAAGAAGAGATGTTATTATTGTCGCAAGTGTTTCGTGTATATATTCCTTGGGTAACCCTATTGACTATAGAAACATGGTAATTTCCCTTCGTGTTGGCATGGAGAAAAGCAGAGATGAGCTTATTAATAAATTAGTTGAGATACAGTACGAAAGAAACGACATTAACTTTGTTCGCAATAAGTTTCGTGTACGCGGGGATGTTGTAGAAATTTACCCTGTATATACCACCGATACGGCTATAAGAGTTGAATTTTTCGGTGATGAAATCGACAGAATAAGCGAAATAAACCCATTGACGGGCGAAATTAAAAATAATGTAGCTCACGTTGCCGTGTACCCGGCATCACACTATGTTGTTTCACCGGATAAATTGGAGACGGCTTTAGAAGAAATTAGAAACGAGATGAGCGAAAGATATATTGAGTTCACTCAGCAAGGAAAGCTTCTTGAGGCGCAAAGAATAAAAGACAGAACCCTCAATGACCTTGAGCTTTTAAAAGAAACGGGATTTTGCAAGGGTATTGAAAACTATTCACGCATTATGTCAGGCAGACCTGCCGGTGCGGCACCGTTTACCTTGTTTGACTATTTTCCCGATGATTTTTTATTGTTTATTGACGAATCTCATGTTATGTTACCGCAAATAAGAGCGATGTACGGTGGTGACAAGTCGAGAAAAGACAGCCTTATTAATTTTGGCTTTCGTTTGCCGTCTGCCTATGATAACAGACCTCTTACCTTTGATGAATTTTATAGTAAGGTTGGGCAAAAAATATTTGTCAGTGCTACTCCCGGTCCATTTGAAAAGGAGAAAAGCTCTAAAATAGTTGAGCAGGTCATAAGACCTACAGGACTTCTTGATCCTATAATTACTGTCAGACCTACTGATGGACAAATGGATGATATTTTCAGCGAAATTAATATTAGAATAGGGCGAAACGAGCGTGTGCTTATAACGACGCTGACTAAGAAAATGGCTGAATCCTTGACGGCATATTTAAAAGATTTGGGTATAAAAGTTAGATACATGCATTATGATGTTGACACTATAGAGCGTATGGAAATAATTCGTGATTTGAGACTCGGTGAGTTTGATGTGCTTGTTGGAATCAACCTTTTAAGAGAAGGTCTTGACTTGCCTGAAGTGTCTTTGGTGGTGATACTCGATGCGGATAAAGAAGGCTTTTTAAGAAGCGAAACTTCATTGGTACAAACAATAGGTCGAGCCGCCCGAAACGCAGACGGTGAAGTTATTATGTACGCCGATAAAACCACACCGTCAATGGATTACGCTATCAGCGAGACGGCACGAAGACGAAAAATCCAAAATGAATATAACGAAAAACACGGCATAACTCCAAAAACAATAGTTAAGGATGTTCGTGATATTATAGAAATTTCTGAAAGCAAAAAGAAAAATCTTGATTTAGAAAGACAGTTCCGTAAATTATCGAGAGATGAAAGAAGTCGTGTAATCAAGGAGCTTACAAACGAAATGAAGGCTGCGGCTAAAATTCTTGAATTTGAACACGCTGCATATCTTCGTGATAAGATTGAAAAGCTAAAAAGTATAATGTAACAGGTCAGGTGTATTATGTCACAAAAAGATTTAATTATAAAAGGTGCGAGAGAGCATAATTTAAAAAATGTGGATTTAACTATACCCAGAGATAAGCTTGTTGTTTTTACAGGCCTTTCTGGTTCAGGTAAGTCTTCACTTGCTTTTGACACTATTTATGCCGAGGGCCAAAGAAGATATGTTGAATCTCTTTCTTCCTACGCAAGGCAGTTTCTCGGTCAAATGGAAAAGCCGGATGTGGACTATATTGAGGGACTTTCACCGGCAATATCAATCGACCAAAAGACAACATCAAAAAATCCACGTTCAACTGTCGGTACCATAACCGAGATTTACGACTATTTTCGTTTGCTTTATGCGAGAATCGGTATACCGCACTGTACTGTTTGCGGCAGAGAAATCAAACAGCAAACAGTCGATCAGGTTGTGGATAAGGTACTCAATTTACCTTCAGGCAGTAAGATACAGATTCTTTCGCCTATTGTCAGAGGCAGAAAAGGTGAGCATGTAAAAGAACTGGATAATATTAGAAAATCCGGCTTTGTCAGAGTTCGTATTGACTCAATTATCTATGATTTATCGGAAAAAATTAAGCTTGAAAAAAACAAAAAGCATAATATTGAGGTTGTCGTTGACCGATTAGTGATTAAGGATGGCATTAAATCGAGACTGGCTGACTCTATTGAAACAGCAACCAAGCTGTCAGACGGACTTCTTATAGTTGACGTTATAGGCGATAAGGAGCTGACTTTTTCTCTTAATTACGCCTGCCCCGACCATGGTGTCAGCTTCGGAGAAATTACTCCCAGAATGTTTTCATTTAACAGCCCATTCGGTTCATGTAAGAAATGCTCAGGATTGGGTGTATTTATGGAAATTTCGCCGTCAATGATTATTCCCGACAGAAAGCTTTCTATAAGACAAGGAGCTATAAAAGCCTCAGGCTGGAGCGCTAAAGATTCCTCAAGTATTGCAGGAATGTACTATGAAGCCTTAGGTAAAAAGTACGGCTTCACTCTTGACACACCCATTGAAGATTTTTCTTATGAAGCATATGATGCAATTCTTTACGGCACTAAAGGCGAAAAACTAAAGATGGAGCGCACAACGAGCTACGGTGGGGGAATATACTACACTGAGTTTGAGGGACTTGTAAATAATCTTCAAAGACGATATAACGATTCATCAAGCGAAAACTCACGCAAAGAAATTGAACAGCTCATGTCAACCCATGAATGTAAAGAGTGTGGGGGAGCACGACTTTCTAAAGAAGCGCTCAGCGTTACAATTTGCGGCAAAAATATTCACCAAGTTTGTAATCTTTCGATTACAGATGCTCTTAAATTTGTTAAAGACTTACCAAATCAGCTTTCCGAAAGAGAAATGATGATAGGAAGTCTTATCATTAAGGAAATTGTTGAACGACTTTCTTTCTTAGAGAGTGTTGGCTTAAACTATCTCACTCTCGCTCGACAATCCGCCTCACTTTCAGGTGGTGAGAGCCAAAGAATACGTCTTGCTACTCAAATTGGTTCGTCACTTGTGGGTGTACTTTACATTTTAGATGAGCCGAGTATAGGTCTTCATCAGCGTGATAACGCTAAGCTTATAAGTACCCTTAAACATCTTCGTGACATTGGCAACACACTTATTGTTGTTGAGCATGATGAAGATACTATGCTTGAAGCTGACTATATTGTTGATGTAGGTCCCGGTGCAGGTATTCACGGCGGCAATATTGTTTGTCAAGGTACTGCTGAAGAAATCATGAACTGTGAAAACTCTGTGACAGGTCAATATCTTTCAGGCAGAAAGCAGGTTCCAATACCCGAAAAGAGACGAGAAGGTAACTCAAAGAGCATAAAAATATTTGGTGCTGCCGAAAATAACCTTAAAAATATCGATGTTGAAATTCCACTTGGAAAGTTCGTTTGTGTTACAGGTGTTTCAGGTTCAGGTAAATCTTCACTGATTAACGAAATCCTGTTTAAGCATTTATCTAATGAACTTAACGGCTCGAAAAAAATTCCGGGTCGCTTTAGAAAAATGGAGGGACTTGAAAATCTCGACAAGGTTATCGATATAGATCAGTCGCCTATAGGCAGAACTCCACGCTCTAACCCGGCAACCTACACAGGTGTTTTTCAGGATATTCGTGATTTATTTGCATCAACAACAGATGCCAAGGCTAAAGGCTTTAATTCAAGCAGATTTTCCTTTAATGTCAAAGGCGGTCGCTGTGAGGCCTGTCAAGGTGATGGTATTGTAAAAATTGAGATGCACTTTTTAGCTGATATATATGTGCCTTGTGAGGTCTGCAAGGGTATGAGGTACAACAGCGAAACTCTCAATGTAAAATATAAGGGAAAATCAATTTATGATGTACTTGAAATGACTATTGAAGAAGGAATGACCTTCTTTGAAAACATTCCCAAAATTTATAAAAAGCTTAAAACACTTTATGATGTCGGTCTCGGCTATGTTAAAATAGGTCAGCCTGCAACTACGTTGTCCGGTGGTGAGGCGCAAAGAGTTAAGCTGTCAACTGAGCTGTCAAAGGCAGCAACAGGCAAAACTATATATATTCTCGATGAGCCTACTACAGGTCTTCACACAGCCGACGTTCACCGCTTAATTAATGTTTTGCAAACTCTCGTTGATAACGGAAACAGTGTTGTAGTCATTGAGCATAATCTCGATGTTATTAAGTCAGCTGACCACATTATTGACCTGGGTCCTGAAGGTGGCGATGGTGGCGGAACTATTGTCGCTCAAGGTACACCTGAAGATATTGTAAAAAATGATAAATCATATACCGGCTTTTATTTAAAAAAGCTCCTTAAATAATAAGTCAAATCTACGCTTCGCCTTTTTCCACAAAAACGGTGGGGCGTTTTTATATAGTTTACACAAAACTAACTTTTGGTCTTGTCTTTTAATAGTTGATATGATACAATATCTATTACGAATAAAATAAAGGAGAAGGTTAAATGCAAATATCAGCTTTACTTCACAAACTTTTCGGCACAACACCCGGTAAGGGCGTACAACCGAAAGAGGCTATTGCCTACAGTGTTGCCGGTTTTGGTCAGAATTTTATCTGCACAATTATCGGCTCATATCTTACAGTTTTCATGACCGATGCCCTTCTGTTCGGCGCAGACGGCGTTAAGGTCGGTACAGTTAACGGCGCAATGGCAGTTGCTTTCCTTATGCTTGCAACTCGTATCTTTGACGCCTGCAACGACCCGATTATGGGTTCAATCGTTGACAAGACAAGAACAAAATGGGGTAAATGTCGTCCTTATCTTAAGTGGATGGCTATTCCCATAGGTATCATCACAATTCTTTGCTTCCTTCCTATCTATAAAGCAAAGTCAGTTACCACCTTCGCTTGCATCGCTGTTATCTACATAATTTGGTCAGTTGTTTATACAATCGCTGACGTTCCTTATTGGGGACTTTCAACCTGTATGACTAACGACACAACTGTCAGAGGTAACATTCTTACAATCGCTCGTCTTATTTGTACCTTAGGTGCAGGTATCGTTACTGTTGGTGTGCCTATCATCACAAACGGCCTTACAGCAAAGTTTAAGTACACAGAAGCTGATCTTGCTAAGATTATGGCTGATAAGGCTGACCAAATTTCTGCAATTGTTGCAAATCAGGGAAAAACAGCTGAGGAAGCAGCTCGTAGCTTTATCGGTACCGTTATGAACGATTCTGTTCAGGCTAACGCTGATACTCTCAAATGGATTTACTTCATTTGCGCTGTTGTATTCGTTGTTGCTGCTATTCCCATGTTCTACTACGGCTTTAAGAACACTCAAGAACGTATTAAGCCCGACTATGATAATGTTCCTTCATTCGGTCACAACCTTAAGCTCTTATTCAAGAACAAAGAACTTCTTCTTATCGTTCTTTCGGGTGTTCTCGGTGGTGCAAGAATGGTTTATACCTACACAGGCGGTCTTTACTTCGCAAAGTATATCCTTAAAAATGAAGGCTTATACGGTGTTATCACCATGCTTGTTGTTCCCGGCGGTCTTGTAGCTTCAGTGCTTGTTCCTTGGATGACAAAGAAATTCACTAAGAAGTGGACTTATGTTATCGTTCATCTTTTCGGTGGCGCAGTTATGGCTGTTATGTATTTCGTTGGCTACGATGCTCCTTGGAAGCTTATTGTCAGCGCAATCGGTCTTGTACTTCTCGGTATTCCTCAGGGCGTAAACAACATTATGACATACGCTATGATTGGTGACACTGTTGACTATCTTGAATGGAAAACAGGCGAGAGAGGCGAGGGTATCTGCTTCGCTATGCAGACTCTTATTAATAAAATCGGTATGGCAGTAGGTGCTTTCATCGGCGTTATGTCAATGAGCATTGCAGGTATCGATGCAGCAACAGGTCAAGTTGCTAACCCCAACGCACTTTGGAATGTTCTTATCCTTTCAGGTGCAATCAGCATGTTCGCTTGCGCTATTCCCATGTTCTTCTACACTCTTACAGAGAAGCGTCAGAGAGAACTTGTTGCTGAAATTGAAGCAAGAAAAGCTGCTAAAGCAAAATAATTAAAATATAGGCTGTTTAGCGAAGTTTAAACAGCCTTTTTAATAATTATATAGGAGAATCACATATGGAAAGAAAATGGTATAAAGAGATGTCCGTCTATCAGATTTGGCCGAGAAGCTTCTGTGACGGAAACGGCGATGGCATTGGTGACCTTAAAGGTGTTATGTCAAAACTCGATTATATTAAAGATTTAGGCGTTGACGCTATTTGGTTTTCGCCGCTATATCCCTCACCAAACGCTGACTATGGCTATGATATAGCTAATTATCGTGATATTTCGCAGGATTATGGTACTCTTGAGGAATTTAAACTGCTCATCGATGAGGCACATAAAAGAGGTCTTAAGATTATTATGGACCTTGTTGTTAACCACACATCATCGGAGCATGAGTGGTTCAAAGAGAGTATGAAGGGTGAGGACAATCCTTATCATGACTATTATATTTGGCGCAAGGGCAGAAAGCCCGGCAAAGAGCCTAACAACTGGCTTTCCACCTTCCAAGGTAAGGCATGGGAATATTGCAAGGAGATAGATAAATATTATCTTCATGTTTTCGCTAAGGAACAACCAGACCTTAACATGGATAATCCAAAGGTACGCAAAGAAGTCAAGGATATTATTAAGTTCTGGCTTGATATGGGTGTTGACGGCTTCCGTGAAGATGTTATCACATTTATCTCAAAGAAAGAGGGTCTTCCTAACGGATTCCCAATACCGACAGCTTGCGGCATTGAGCATTATATGAACGGTCCGCACCTTAAAGAGTACCTCAAAGAGTTTAAAGAGATATATGATCAATATGATTGCTTTACTGTTGGTGAAGCTCCTATGATGACACCGAAGCGTGCATTGGAGTTCATTAAGGAAGGCGACGATCAGCTTCTTAATATGATGTTCCACTTTGAGCATATGGGTTGCGACAATATAATAACAAACTGGATTGTGACTCCTTTCAAACCCGGTAAACTCAAAAAAGTTTATAACAATTGGCAGACTAAGCTTCACGGAATTGCTTGGAATGCTAACTACATTGAAAACCATGATCAGCCGAGAATTATCTCTCGTTACGGCAGTGAAAAGTACAGACAGCAAAGCGGTAAAATGCTTGCTACTATGTACATTTGCCAAAGTGGTACACCTTTTATTTATCAAGGTCAGGAAATCGGTATGCTCAACGCAAACATTCCGACTATCGACAGATATAAAGATGTTTCGGCTATTAACACATATAATCTTTTCAGAAGCTTTGGCATTTCCGATAAGATTACAATGAAATTCTGTAAATATGCCGCTCGTGACAACGCAAGAACACCTATGCAGTGGAGCGCTGAGAAGAACGCAGGCTTCACAACAGCTGATGAGCCTTGGTTTGAGGTTAATCCCAACTATACAGAAATCAATGTTGTTAATGAGCAAAACAATCCTCATTCAATCCTCAACTACTATAAGAAGCTTCTTAAGTTCCGCAAGGAAAACGATATTGTGAAATATGGTGACTTTGAGCTGCTTAAAACTCCAAAAGAGATTTTTGCTTATGTTAGAAGCTATGAGGGTCAAAAGATGCTTGTGCTTTGTTCGTTCACTGAGAAAGAAATGTCCTTTAGAGCACCTAAAGAGTTTGAGCTTGAAAATGCTGAGCTTGTGCTTTATAACTATGATAACAACCCTGTAATTCATAATGGATTTATGACAAGACCTTATGAAACAAGAGTTTATCTTATGAAGTAAAAATGATATTGCCCTTCGCTAAATACGAAGGGCAATTGCTGTTAAAGAAGCATTTATTTCATGTTCTTTTCGTAGCTTTCGATCATTTTCTTAACCATCTGACCGCCTACTGAACCTGCTTCCTTTGAAGTGAGGTCACCGTTATAACCGTTCTTTAAGTTTACGCCTACCTCTGAAGCTGCTTCCATCTTGAACTTATCAAGAGCCTCTCTTGCTTCGGGTACTGCACTCTTTTTTGAGCTTTTAGCCATTTCTTGTTACACTCCTTTTCAAATAATGTTTTCTTGCGTTTGCAGTATTATTATTTGTGAGTATACTGTAGATATTTGTGTAAGTTTTTTCCTAACAATAAAATATAAATAGCTGTATGAGAATAAGAATCTCAATATACGGGAATAATATGCAATATTTTTGAAAAAAACTTGAATAATTTTGCATCATGTTATATAATTTAAAAAGTTTATTTGTAGGGGAGGAAACACTATGTCAGGTTTGAGACTTATGGATATGCATGTCCATTCCGACAATTCACCCGATGGTATGCATTCGCCAATGTTTATTTGTGAACACGCTGTCAAAAACGGATTGCGATCAGTTGCCATAACCGACCATTGTGAAATTGATAAGTTTTTTGAACAAAAGTATAACAGCTTGGTCTTTCACTCTTATTTTGAGTCGGCTAAAGCAAGAACAGCTTTTGAAGGTCAGCTTTTGGTTCTTATCGGTCTTGAAATGGGTCAGCCTCTTTCAAATGTTGAGCTTAGCGACAAGCTTATATCAAAAAATCCCTATGATTTTATTCTCGGCAGTGTACACACACCCAAAGGTCAGCCGCTGGACATTAAAGAGATAGAATTTGACAAGATTGATGTCTATAAGTTTATGCAGGACTACTTTGTTGAGCTGGCTGAACTCGCTAAGTGGGACGGCTGTGATGCCTTGGCTCATATAACTTGCCCAATGCGCCACATAAGCGGAAAGTATCAAATCGATTTTGATTACTCAAAAATCAGCGAGGTTACGGATTATCTTCTCGAAACTATGATAACGAACAATAAAGCTTTAGAAATTAACACTTCGGGCCTTCGCCAAAACATAGGCAAGACTATGCCTGACGAGAATATTATTAAAAGGTACCGTGAGCTTGGCGGTGAGTTTATAACAGTCGGCTCAGACAGCCATAACGCATATGATGTTGGTGCAGGAGTCAAAGAGGGTGTTTTGTTAGCTAAAAAATGCGGTTTTGATAAAATCACATTCTATGTTAGCAGAGAAGCAATGCAAATTGAAATATAGGAGGGTTCAACATGAAAGAAAATGAAAATAATGTTGGAATTAAAATTGAAAAAAAGACGATAATCGGAATCGGCGCACTTATCATTGGTATTATGATTTTCGCCGGAATTTTAACTCAGGTAGTGCCTACCGGTGTATATGATGTTGACGCTAACGGCTCAATTATTAACGGTACTTACCACGAAATTGCCCGTGAAGATGTTGGCTACAGCTTTTGGCGAGTGTTCATTTCGCCAATTGAAGCTTTCATTTACGCTACAAGCGACGCAATGACGGCAGTTCTTATAATTGTTGTCATTACATTAATCGGCGGTACATTCCTTATTCTTGACAAAAGCGGTGTGCTAAAATACATAATGAATGTTGTTGTCAAGAAGTTCTCAAAGAAAAAATATACTCTTTTAGCTGTAATGATTTTGGTTTGTATGGCTCTAAGTTCTTTTGCCGGAATCATGGAAGAGTCTGTTACACTTGTTCCGCTTGCAGTTGCGATTTCTCTGTCTCTCGGCTGGGATTCACTTGTCGGCATGGGCTTTAGTCTTATAGCCGTTGGTTTTGGGTACTCTGCCGCAACCTTTAACCCATTCAATGTTGGTATAGTGCAGTCTATGGCTGATTTACCTATGTTCTCAGGTGTACTTTTTAGACTTCTTGTTTTCGTTGTTGTATATGCAATACTTGCAGGGTTTTTGATTTCCTACGCAAAGAAAATTGAGAAAGATCCTAAAAAATCTCTTTGCTATGAAAGCGACTTAAAGCTTCGTGACAGATTCTTAAATGAAGAAGAAACTCAAAAAGCATTGAGTAATCCTAATATGCCGAAGGCTTCAAAAGCGTTTTTATATTCGCTTCTTGCCGTTCTCGTTGTTACTATCATTTGTCTTATAGCAAATATTATTATTGAAGACTCATCAATTTCCAGTATAATCGGCTATATGCCGCTTGCATCTATGGCAATTCTTTTTACAGTTGGTGGTCTTCGTGCCGGATATATTTCAGGTATAAAAGGTAAAAGCCTGGCTAAAAGCTTTGCTTCAGGCGCAAAAACGATTCTTCCTGTTGCACCTGTTATTATCTTTATTATCAGCGTTACATACATTCTTAAAAGCGGTAAAATTATTGACACACTTCTTTATTGGGTCTATAACCTTTTAGAGGGTGTTAATCCCTATATTTCAATAATTATCATTTTTTTCGTTATTTGTGCTTTTGAGTTTTTTATCAGCAGTGGTTCAGCTAAAGCATTCCTTTTAATGCCGATTTTCCTGCCTCTTGTGGATATGGTTGGCATTGGCAGACAAACACTTATTGTCGCATTCTGCCTAAGTGATGGTTTGTGCAACATGCTTTTCCCCACCAATGGACTTCTCATGATTGCCCTTGGTATGATAAACTTGTCATATATTAAGTATATAAAATCAACCTGGAAGCTATTTTTAATGGAGCTCATAGGTACCATAGCAGTTATGCTGTTAGCGGTTGCCATTGGATATTGATTAAATTTGAGGACACGGCTCTTGTAGCTGTGTCCTTATTATTTTGGAACCGATATTATATTAATATTAGATTGACGGAGTATTATTATACTTCCTGCGTGCTGAGTTTAATATTTGTTTTTTATATACACTTTACTTATAACAATATAACCGAGCAAGTTTATTTTGCTCGGTTATTTGCTATAAGCTTATTCTGCTGTTTCGTCCTTTTGTGGTGGCATAATTATCTCACGCTTAACTTCCTTTTCAGGTGCTATAACTTCACGCTTTGGAAGTGTGGGTTTAGAGCTTGAAGATATGTCAACAAACTTAATATTTTGTACCGGCACACTAACTTTGATTTTTTCAGGAATAATTACATCTTCACTGTAGCTTAAATCAATATCAGGATAGCAGGGGAGCATCGGTTTTTTGCCTTTCTTAATTCTGCGCTTTTTGATTAAGAATAAGACTAAAAGGATAATAGCAGTTAAAATTGAAATGGCTATTCCGCTTGCGACACCTGTTGCTTCATATTTAAACTCAATTTCGTGAATACCCTTTTCAAGTTCAACGCCTAAAAGAGCTTGACCTACCTTTATAATTTTTTCTGAGTCAATTTGCACACCGTCAACATAAACCTGCCAACCCTTATCATAGGGAATTGATGTGTAAAGTAAGCCGTCTTTATTTGCTGCAATTTTGCCTTTAATATAGGTATCATTGTGTTCTTCGGTTATTAATTGATTTTCTGAGAGGATTTCATAACCTTTTTCAAATACATCTTCGTTCATTGTGTAAGCATAAAGCTTGAGAGTACCAACATTTTCATCAAAGGGGATATTGAGTGTAATGGTCTCATTTGCCGAATAGCGACCGAGATCGAGTACACAATCTTGGTCAGCCGGATGTGTCGCAGCACCGATTGACGATGTTATTGTTAAGCTCTTTGAGTTAGAACCGCTTATATCAAAATAGATATAAACATTTCCTTCTTTTTCTGTCGTGAGATAAATATTAGTTGAAGCGTCAGTATCATCGGTAACTTTATCATAATAGAATGATGTCGCTTCAAGGCTCTCTGTAAAGGGTTCGAGATTGCTGTAGGTTATATAGCTTATCTCAAGCTTTTCAAAAGGATTATCAAGTCCTGTTGCACGCTTGAACCAGTCACCTTGCAATTCAAAAGGATCGGAACCGGTTTCAAACTTCCATGTTTCGATATAATCTTCTGTTGCCCAATCTTTAACATCAGCTCCTGTAAGGAAAGCTAAAGGCAAATTATATTTGTTTTTAAAGGCTTCAAAGGTGTCGTTTGCTGCAACGCTTGTGTAGTATTTAGATGAAAGCACATTAGGTGTCTCATTGTTGACAAGATACTTAAGAGCGAACATCATGTTATAAACAGGTGTTTGGGGATTATAGGTGTAGCTGTTGATTCTGTTGCTCATAAGTCCAAGGTCATCTTGAAGGTTTGAGAGCTTTTCGTTCGCCATTGATGAGAAAACAGAAACACCGTTATAATAGTACCAAGACGGGTCCATTCTTGTTCTGAGATCTGTCAATTCCATTCTATAGAAGTTGTCTTTTTCAATAGTGTCAATTGTACTTTTTATATCCTCGAAATCTCCAAGGTCAGATGTGTAAGGAGTTTTATCAACGGAAATACTAATTGAGTTTGTGTCGCACATAACCGCTTCGCTGCAAACGCAGATTATAAGCAGAGCAGCCACAGAAACAGTTTGATATTTCTTATCCTTAAACACTGTTAAAATAAGAACAAAAAGAACAATTAAGGCGATAGAAAGAAGAACTGTGCCGTCGGTTACATTCTTTGAGGTGATTTCCTGAACAATAACAAGATAAGCAATAAGTGCAGCACCTACAACGCCAAAATGTCTCGCCTTAAACTCGTTAAGTCTTATAAATGTTTTGTATGCCATAACAAGAAGAACAAAGGAATATATAAAGGACTGACGATACGGCAAATCATTCGGGAAGTGCATACCATGCCAAATATAGTTAGCAAAATTAAGATTAAATGTGGCATAAAGTACCCCTAAAAGAGCGATTGTAGTAGCTTTTTCTTTCTTCGAGATTGTTTTTGTGAAGAAAAACATAGGGGCAAGAATAATAGTCAGAACACCACAATAAATATTGGGAAGCACATCGTCGCCACTGCTTCTAATAGTTGTAGTTAAAGCTGCAAAATGATTTGCGAAGAAGTCGAAGAAATTAAAATAGGTGTCGGCTTCTGTGGGAAAGGTACCGGAAGTGGCAGAGCTTGACTGAAGTACACCATAAACCGGCAGTAACACAGCAGCCATAAGACCTGCTGCGGCAAATGAAGATAAAGCGAAAACGCAACCGCTTCTAAAGAATTTGCTGTTTTTAAGTCCCTTGACCTTTGAATTTGGGTCAACTTTTGCGCCAAAGGTGTTGTTGGTGACATAATAGTGCATAAAATATATCACCGAGAAAAGGCAAAGCATATAGGACATATAATAGTTAGAGAACATGGACAAAGCAAGACCCACAATATAAGTTGTAGGCTTTGCGTTGTTTATAATTCTCTCTATGCCGAGAAGTATTATGGGCAAAAGCACCATAGCATCAAGCCACATAACATTCCAGTAATAAGCGAGCATATATCCGCAAAAAGCATACATAATGCCGAATGCAACGCTGGCATAGGACTGACTTTTAAGGGATCGCTTTAAATAGTATGTGAAGGTGGAAGCTGAAAGAGCCGCTTTTAAAAGTATCATAACAGCTATGGCCTCAGGAACATTGTTGTGACCGAAGAACAAAACAACAGCACCAATAGGGCTAGATAAATAGTTAAAATAGTTGCCTAAAAAACAGCTTCCGAGACCGGAAATCCACGAGTATGTAAGAGAAGCTCCCTGCATAACTCGTTCATAAAACTCAGCAAACAGTGGGCCGTACTGGTGATAAAGATCCATTCTTAAGATGGTTTTGTCACCGAAGGGTACCATGCGGTTGCAGGCAAATATGATTATCATCGTTGCCGTTGTGGCAAGAAAAGCATAAACTATATATTTATACTCCTCAAAAAAACTTTTTTTCTTAATCATTACTGACCTTCTTTCTTTGTTATACAATTTATTTAATTATAGATTAAATCCGATTATACTTCAAGTGATTTCACAAAAAACACAAAAATTGTTCTATATTATTTCATTCAAACATAGACTTTAATAAATTTAGTTTAGCAGGTGAAAAAATGGACAAAGTATCAGATGAAAAGAGATTCGACAGTGCTGTTAGTATTATAGGCGGTACGCTTAAAAAACACCTTTTAGATTTACCGTCCTACATAAAAAGCCAAACCTATGAAATTCGCCTTAGAAGTGGCAGACCTGTCATACTATGTGGCAGGTATGGTAATTGCTTTCTTTTGAACTCAGGTTCAACGGGAGCCAGCATAAACAATGCCTTTGTGTTAACTCCTGAAATTCTAACCGACACCTTTAATAGGCTTTGTTGCTACTCGATACACAGCCATCTTTCGTCGATTATCAACGGCTATATAACAATAAACGGTGGCCATCGAGCAGGAATTGTTGGCACAGCAGTTGTTAACAGTAACGGCGAAGTTACATCAGTTCGGGACATAAGCGGTATAAACATAAGGGTCTCACGTGAAATAATAGGCTGTAGCGACGACATTATAGATAATATCTTCAGCAACGAAGCACAAAGTCTAATTATTGCCGGTCCTCCGTCAAGCGGGAAAACAACAGTTCTTCGAGATTTAGTCAGACGGCTTTCAAGCGATGTTTACGGCAGAGTATATAAAGTAAGCGTTGTTGATGAAAGACAGGAAATAGCCTGCATGAACGCAGGTATTGCCCAAAACGATATTGGAATTAACAGCGATGTACTCGACTGCTACCCTAAGGAGCAGGCCATAATGACGGCAATTAAAACAATGTCGCCGGATATAATTGCCGTTGATGAAGTCGCTCAAATTAAGGAAATCGAAGCTATAAAGCTTGGTGTTAACGCCGGAGTGAAATTTATTGTCACTATTCATGCCGGTGACTACAAAGAATTAATTTGCCGCGAACAAATTGAGACACTTTTAAATACATATTCCTTCGATAAGGTTGTCTTGCTGTCGGCGGGCGAGAATATCGGCAAAGTTAAAGCGGTTTATGATGTAAAGGAGCTTCGTGATGAGATTATTAGGCGCAGGTTTTCTATGGGCGAGTCTGATTTGTCTTGGTCTGAATTATGCTCATAATTTAAAAAGGCGCAGTGAACTTCTTGAAAAAACCGAGCTGATGATAAAGCAAATTAAAATCGAAACAGAATATTTAAAATTGCCTTTATACGAGATGCTGTTAAAGCTATCTTCCCTTGAAAGCTTCAATCGGTTAGATTTTATCGCTGATTGCTGCATTCTAATTGATAAAGGTGAAGATTTTCCTGATGCGTGGCGCAGCTGTATTAACAACACCAAGCTTAAATATAAGAGGGACGAAAAGGAAAAGCTGCTTCTTTTAGGTTGTAGCTTAGGCTCTACTGACATTCAGGGTCAAATATCGATTTTAAATACTTATGAAGCTTATTTTTCCGACTTCGCAGTCACATCTAAAGAAAAAGAAAAGAAATACTCAAACCTATGTGTAGCTTTAAGTGTTCTTTTCGGTTCAATGATGTTTATTATTATAATTTAGGGAGGCAAAAGAATATGGAAGTGGATTTAATATTCAAAATAGCTGGCGTAGGGCTAATCGTGGCAGTTTTAAATCAAATTCTTTCTAAGTCTGATAAGGGCGAATATGCGATGTTGATAACATTGACAGGAATAATTGTAGTGATATTAATGATATTACCTGAAATTGAAGATCTATTCTCATCGGTGAGAAAGATTTTAGATTTTTAATATGATACTCAAAATAGCAATAGTCGGGATTTGCATATGTATTATTTCCGGTACGCTAAAGTCTTATAATAAAAGCTATGTGATATTCATTGAAATAGTTTTTTTATGTGTTGCCGTCGGTTTTGTTCTAAACGATATTAGCCAAGGGTTAAAAAATCTAAGGGACATTTTTAGCCTGTCTTCTTATTCAAACAAGCTGTTTAGCTGTCTTTTTAAAGGCGCTCTCATTTGCATTATAACTCGCATCGCCTCAGATATAGGCAAAGAAAGCGGCAACATAATTGTCAGCGATATTATAGAGCTGACAGGAAGAATCATGCTTATTATTATATCAATGCCCTTTATTGAAAGTGTAGTGGAAACGGCAATGTCTTTTGTAATTTAATATGAGAAGAATAATATTTACGGTTGTTTTAATAATAATGTCATTTAGTTTTTGTACCCATAGCTTTGCTGTTGATGATTCACAATCTATTGCTGAAAAAGCCGGCGAAGAACTGTTTTCATCCATTGATTATGATATACAGAAGGTATTAGAGGACATGGGGATAAGTGAAGACACCTTCGGCAACATAAGCAACTTTTCCATGCAGAATATAACGGACTTCTTTAGCCAAACTCTAAAAGAAAAAATTGAAAAATGCCTCAAGGATATATTGTTTTTGCTAAGCGTAATTCTAATAATCGGAGCGATAACCTCACTGTTTTTAGGAGAAAAGAACGAGAATATGGTCTCGCTTTTGTCCTGCGTTATAATGGTGTTGCTTATGGTGAACTTGGTTAAAGGCTCACTTTCGGCAGCAATGAGTGTTTTAAGGCTAAGCGGCAAATTTATGCTCAGCTTTGTACCCATCTATACTATGATAATATCCTTCGCCGGCAACACAGCATCTGCGCTTACATATAATTCTTTGGTTATGGCTTTCGCAGAGCTTTTATCCTCTTTTATCAGTTATTTTTCTGCCGATTTATTAGGTGTGTTTTTTTGCTTGGCAATATCATTTTCAATGAACGAGGAAATTAACATAAACCGCTTTATTTCGGCTGTAAATAAAACTGTCAGCCTTGTTTTAGGCTTACTTTCAGGCTTGTTCACAGGATTTTTAAGCATAAAAGGAGTCCTATCTGTATCTCTCGACAGCATATCCGTTAAAGGCATCAAGTTTCTAATAAGCTCGCTGATACCTATTGTCGGTTCTGCTATAAGCGATGCATATTCTTCTCTTGTGGGCAGTATAAATCTCATTAAGGGCTCTATTGCTGTAGTAGGTATACTTGTAATTATAATAATAAATTTGCCGGTTATTCTCGAAACACTAATTTACTACATTGCATTTTCCTTGCTTAGCAATGTTTCTGAGCTTTTGGGTAACAAAAGATTAGGTGAAACATTAAGATGTTTTTCATGTGGCTTGAGGATTCTGCTTTTGCTTTGTGTATTTGAAATGTTTATTTTAATAATTTCAACCGGAATTATGCTGACACTGAAAGGTACGGTATAAATGGACAAAGTAAAACAGTGGGTACTGCTAATAAGTGCCGTTTCTATAGTCAGTGGAGTTTTAATATCTCTCTTGCCCAAAGGAAAACTTAAGGGCGCTTATAAAAGCTTAGTCGGCGTTGTTCTTGTCTACGCTTTTTTGTACCCATTTCTTGATATAAAAAGCTTAGATATATCTATTGATGAATATCTTTCCAACAACTATGAAGTCAGCGAAAACATAGATAAATATGCTTTATCGGCTATGACTTCTTCGGCTGAAAAAGCTATAGAGGATATAGTAAAGGACGAATTAGAAAAAATGAATATAAAGTGCGGTGTAAAAGCCGAATGTACCTTAAACGAAAGTGAAATTAAATTAGAGACTCTGAATTTTGAAGGTGACCTTGAGAAAGATGAGAAAGAGTTAATTATAAATGCCATGAAAAAATTAGGCTTTGATAAGGGAGTCATTAGCTTTACAGGTGAAAAGGATGAAGAGTGACATATTTTTAAATGCAGTCGAAAAACTAAAAAAAGATAAAAAGCTCTTTACAGCTTTAGTTATAGGTCTTTCAGGCTTACTGCTTATTCTCATTTCCGAGGTAACACCAAAGGATAAAGAGACTTTTAGCCAAAACGAAGAATATTTCGCTATGACAGACGATGAGCTTTGCTCTGAATTAGAAGATATAATAGAAAAAATCAGTGGGGCCGGAAAGACAAAGGTTATGGTAACATACAAAGGCTCATATGAAACTATTTATGCCTCAAATATTCAGCAAAGAGACAAAAATGGTGTACAGGACAAAGAAAGGGAATACATTATTATCGACACAGATCAGGGGGAGGGAGGACTGAAAATTAAAGTTCTTTCTCCGGAAATTAAAGGCGTAGCCGTTGTGTGTCAAGGCGGCGACAGTCCGGTGATAAAAGAGCAGATCATATCAATTTTATCGGCTCTTTTTGATATAAGCTCAAATAAAATCAGTGTTGCCACAATGGCAAAATAGGAGGAGTTGTATGAGCATGGTAATAAAAAGCAAGCAAATTCTCGCTGCAACACTTGTTGTAGCACTTGCAGCGGCAGTGACGGTCAATTGGTATTTTAAAAACAACAGCGAATTGGCAGCCGACGACGAAACTACAAAGTACGAGCAAGTCAGCGGCAACTTAGGCGATTCGCTTTATGTGGCAGGCACGGCAGTTAGCAATGATGGGACAACAACAAGCGAAGATTCGTCCCAAACCAGCGCTAAAGAGCAGGAAAACAAAGAGTATTTCTCTGAAGCGAAGTTAAAGAGAACCAATGCCCATGATCAAATAATAGATAATATTGAAGACATACTGGAAAATGAAGAGCTTAAAGACGGGGATAAAAGCAAAATTACATCTTTACTGTCAGATTATCAAAGGGACATAAAATGTGAAACTGACACGGAAAATCTGATTAAAGCAAAAACAGGCAGTGAATGTTTAGTGACAATAAATAATGGTAATTGTCAGGTGGTTTTGCAAAAAAATACACTCAACGACCGCCTTATACTCCAAATTACAGAAATTATCGAAAAAAATACGAATATTTCTGCAGAAAATTTAACAATTATTGAGCTAAAATAGTTGTAGGATTTTAATTTTGTGATATAATAGTGACGAATATAATTAATAACGGCACCATATGCCGTGCGGAAGGATAAATTTTATGACCAGACGTGAATCAAGAGAATTAGCCTTTATTCTTGTTTTTGAAAAGAGCTTTCAGGGTGATGAAGTGACAATAATTGAGCTTATTGAAAATGCGCTTGAGCTTGAAGTCTTCCCTACAAATGCTTTTGCTGAAAATCTTGCAAGAAAGGTATATGATAACTTAGAAGAGATCGACACAGCAATCAATGACAACTTAGTTGGTTGGTCGGCAAAAAGAATTTCAAGAGTTTCAAGAGCGATACTTAGAGTGGCTGTCGCTGAGCTTCTCTATAGTGATATTCCTGTTGGTGTAGCTATAAATGAAGCTATTGAAATCACTAAGAAGTATGCAACCGCTGATGACGCATCTTATGTAAACGGTGTGCTTGGCGCTTTTGCAAAAAAAATCGACAGATAAGTTTAATAATAACGGCATTTGCAGCACGTTTTTGTGGTGCAATTTTGTCGTGTTTTGAGGAGTTTTAACTTTAAATGACATCAGTTTTAACCGTCAGTCAGATTAATACATATCTCAAATCAATTATTGAGGATGACAAAAATCTGAGGAATATTTATATAAGCGGTGAAATATCTAATTTCACTAACCATTACAGAACGGGTCATTTTTACTTTACACTTAAAGATGATAAAGGCGCAATGAAAGCTGTAATGTTTCGTCAAAGTGCCACACGTCTTAAATTTCAGCCTGAAAACGGCATGAAGGTGCTTGTTCGAGGCAGTGTGGGCGTTTACGCGCGTGATGGAGTTTATCAAATATATTGTGACGACATGATTCCGGAAGGCTTAGGCGAGCTAACTATCGCTTTTGAGCAGCTTAAATCCAAGCTGGAAAATATGGGTATATTCAGAAGTGAGCATAAAAAGCCTATACCTGAAATGCCTAAAAGAATCGGTGTTATAACTTCACCTACAGGTGCTGCTTTGCAGGATATACTCAGTGTTCTTGAGAGAAGATTTCCATTAGCTCATGTTATTTTTGAGGGTGTTCAAGTTCAGGGTGATTCTGCCGCCGGCCAAATTGCAGCCGCAATAGATAAATTCAGCGAAAAAAATGCCGCCGATGTTATTATTGTCGGCAGAGGCGGCGGATCGATTGAGGATTTATGGGCGTTTAACGAGGAAGAAGTTGCAAGGGCAATTTACAATTGTAATATTCCCATAATATCGGCAGTAGGCCACGAAACCGATTTCACCATTGCAGATTTTGCCGCTGATTTAAGAGCGCCGACACCTTCTGCAGCCGCAGAGATCGCAGTACCTGATTATAGAGAACTGCTTTTTACTGTTGACAAAACACTTGAC
>CAYWKY010000004.1:0-24706 GCA_964458915.1 uncultured Faecalibacterium sp. | reverse complement strand
TTCCTCACACTATATATTGGTGTTTTCCTCTACTATATAGTATAAAAGCAGGTCTGTGTCACACATTATGGCACAGACCTGTTGAATTATTATTTAAACCAACCTGCAATAATTTCAATTATCTTTGTTATGAATGCAAACAACATTGAGATAAAATCTGTATTTCCATTATCTGTTGGTGCATCGCTACCTGCGTCAGCTGAGCCGCTTTCGTCAACAACAACATAAAAACTGAAGTGATCCGTATCAAAAACTAAGTGGCTGCCTTGACGGTAGGCATTCATATCGGTAAGAGTACCATCATCGTTGACACGATAGACCTTGTAAACACCATGCTTTGACCAGTCTCCGGGTATCTTAACCTTAACAGTACCGTCGGGCTGAGTGTGAACACCATCTTTGCCGGTCATGGTTATATCAAAAGCTTTAATTATCTTCCAATGCTCAGGGCCATGGTGCTTAAAGGACTCCTCAACCATAATGTAATTATCGCTACCCGGCTTGACCTCGTCAACATTGAAGTCTTTATCGGGATCAACCGGAGCAATAATTTCGGTGTCGTCTTTTTCGGTACTTTCGAGGGGTTCGGTTTCGAGTTCATCACAGTGGATACACTTGCGGTAACGAATCATCTTGTCATAGTCATATATCCAGTCACCCTCAAAGAAGTGTGTGAGGACATAGGGCATATCGTTGGCTATGGCATAGGCTTCGGCGGTGGAGCCGGAATGACAGTAGATGGTGGATATGTGTTTGTATTCGCCATTATCAAAATATTTTAGATAGCTTTTTAGCTCACTGTCGCCAGAAATATCATGTTGTATCTCAGAATTAATTAATAGTTCAATAATTCTATCCTTCTTATCTTTATGTTCATCAAGAATAGTTGCAGTTACAGGATTTAATGATTCATCACCTATCTCTGCATACATTGATTTAAAATAAATTTTGTCTAAGAACAAACATTCAAGCATTGAATAATCATTAACTTTTTCGACACTTTCGGGGATAATGATTTCTGTTATACCATAGTTATAAGCTATAGAACCTTCCTTCATTTCCTTTAGTCCATCAGGTAATTCCACTCTGCTCAATGAAAAGCACGCGTACAAAGTAATTGGATTGATAGTTGCCATTCCTTTTGAAAACTTAACTTCTTCTAATTTATAAGCATAATACATAGCACCGGTTTCAATTGAAGTCACCGTTTCAGGAACTACATATTTTGTAGCTTCACTTCCAATAGGATATTGAATAAGTACAGTTTTGTCCTTGTTAAATAAAACTCCATATTCATCACTTGAATACAGCTGATTATCCTCATCGACATTAATTTCAGTAAGAGAATAGCATCTTTCAAAAACTAACGCTTCAATACAATTTATACTTTCAGGTATAGTAATACTCTTAAGGTTCTCGCATCGAAAGAATGCACCGTCTTTTAGAGTTGTTAATCCTTCATTCAAAACAATAGATGTTAAACTTATACATC
Source organism: uncultured Faecalibacterium sp. (assembly GCA_964458915.1). Lineage (GTDB taxonomy): Bacteria > Bacillota > Clostridia > Oscillospirales > Acutalibacteraceae > UBA6857. The sequence goes on along the minus strand of CAYWKY010000004.1, from coordinate 23,214 downwards.
TATAAAAAGCTTCTTCACCTATGCTTGCAACACTTTCGGGAATTGTAATGTTGGATAATTTTCTACAATCATAGAACGCACAATCACCTATACTTGTTACCCCTGCTTTAATAACAACTGATTTAATATTACTAAAAGAAAACGGCGACTCAGACCAAATATAATCCTCCATATCACCCGTACCACTAATAATCAGTTCTCCCGTCTCGCTATCAAAGCTCCAATAAACATTATTGCCACACTGTCCGCTTTCAGCAAGTTCATTCGCAGCACTCGCCTTTCCCATACTAAAATCAAGACCCACAAGTCCACCAAGCGGCACACTCGTTAAACACATCACCACAATTAGTAGCGAACACATGATTTTTTTGATTGATTTTTTCATTTTCTTTTCCTCCCAAAATAAAAAGTGTGTGCTAACCGAAGCTTGCACACACGAAAAAATGCAAAACTTCATTTAGCTACCACACTAAAAGTTTTTCCACAGCGCAAGGCGTAAGAAAATAGAGAAGTCCGCATTTTTATCCAAGGATAAAAATACCTACTCCTTACTTTGTGGAAAACTATAAAAACTTTTAATGTGGTGGTTTTATTATAGCAAATAAAGCAACTATATTCAAGTCTTTTTTTAAATACAGCTATGTTTTTAGAGAATGTCGTAACATAATTCTTTCCTCACTTCTTCGGCGGCTATTCACTCCCCTTTTCTCCTTTCTTCCCCGCGTACCAAAAAAACACAGAGACTTCACTTAGCCTCTGTGTCATTTTTATTTAAGATTAGTTTTCTGTTTCGTTTTCGTCTTTTTCTTCAACATATTCTTCGGCATCACGGTGCTTTTTACTCATGAGATAACCCATAAACGCACCCACTGCAATAACTCCTGTCGGCGCAACAACCATTTCGGGGTTCTCCTTAACAGCGTCAACTGTCTTGTCAATTATCGACTTCTCAGTTGTTGTAATGCTATAATTAAAGCTTGCTGAAGTTACAATGTTGCCGTTGGCATCAGTAGCATAAACTCCGTCGATAAGCTCCTCAAGATAGTCGAAGTCAAATCTGTCTCCGCTACCTGCAAGGCCCTCGTTGCCCGGATAAGTTGTACCCTGAGCATTTGCGTAGGTCGTGAGTATCCCCTCGCCACTTGAAGCTGAGTTCGTTGTTACGGCAGAGTCCACACTTTGGAAAACACCGTTCACAACCTGAGCCACTTTTTCATTGTCGCTGGGTACGATTTTATTTACATATTGCTCAACACTTGCAACTAAATCATTTTGTGATTTTGAGTTGTTCTCACCGTTTAAAGCTGCATTTTTCTTAATAACAAACTCATAAACCGCCTTGTCGTTCTTGTCAGGCGAGTTATAATTACACTCAAGATATACTGTCTCCTGGGACTTTGTTGGGTCAAGGGACACACCTGTTGTTGATGAAGGTGCAACCTGAGTGCCGTTAAGCTTAATTGTTAAATAGTTTTCGCTGCTGTTTTCCAGTACTCCGGCAAGGGCGAAAGGAGTAAACCAAATCTTTGTACACTCCTGCGCTACAAGTATTTCATATTTTAAAATATCTGTGTAGAACTCTTTTTCAAGAGCAAACCAACCATTTTTGCAAGCCATATCGAAAAGCTCTTTGCAAGTCATGTCTGTTGCATAATCTACACCCGACTCGTCGAGCATCGAATAGAGAATCAGCTTTTGAATAGCAAGCTCGTCACCGCTTTGCATTGCCACAACAAGCTTAACCGGGTTAATTTGCACATCATAGATAGTGGTAAGAATTGAAGCGTAATATGCGTAATCAACATACTGTTTCTGAGCTGCAGTAGTTTCGCTGTAAACCTCAACGGGAACCTCATAATCGTTTGAAGCGGCAGCAATAACCTTTGCCCAATAGAAAATCTCGCTTGTTGACGGATTTGTGCTAATAGGTAAATCGGAGAAAGATGTCACATATGTTTTTGTGCAGTATACAGCATAACCTGTGAGTGAATCAACACCTGAGGGTACAACAGTACCGGTAAGAGCAGAAACTATTGTCACAACAGCACCGTCAAGGGTAGTACCTTTTGTAAAGGTAACATGCTTGCCGTAAAGAGTGTAAACTGCATCATATTTAATAGCCGCATAAACAACGGCAATTTCTGCCTTTGATGCCGCTGAATTTGCAGGAAGTCTTATACCCTGAGCTGTAAGATACTCGCTCATAACGTCAAGGTCATCTGTCATGCCCATTGCAACAACAACATAAAACATTGCGTTGACAATTTCTTCGTACCCTGCCGTAACAGTTTTTTCGTCGATTGTGAGAAGAGTTGAGTAGTTTTTTGACTCCTCTATAAACTCATTATATGTATGGCTATAGGGATAATCCGGCTTCGGAGTAATATCTGCCTGCAAAGCCGCCATGGGATCATCTCTTATAATCATATTATCAAGCCAAGCGTAGTTATAAACCGGGTTAGCTGCACGCACATTGCCCGGATTTACCGTAACCGTTCCAAAATATGTAATCTGACCTTCCGATGCAAAGGCAGGACAAACACTGACAGCCAAAATCATAGTTAATGTCAGCAAAAAAACAAGCAGTTTTTTCATTGTTAGTTACTCCTCTTTCAGTAATTTTTATATCAAGACATAATTTTAGAATTATACACTGTTTATGATACAACTTTCTCAAAGATATGTCAACCGAAAAGAAGATATTTTTCAAATTTTTAATCATTATTTCTACTTGAATACACAAAGAGAGTGCCAAAATCGACACTCTCTTTCTATATTTATGAATTTGAATTTACTAAGGGAATATACATAACTAAGGCATTTGGGATATAACTGACAGCTAAATATTTCTCTTCGTCAGATAAAAGAGTGCCGGAAGAAATATATTCCTGCCACACAACTTTCTGACTTGTGCTTTCTACTACTGAAAAACCTTTTTCCTTTAAAAGTTCCATGTAATTTTTATAATCATCTTCCCCAAGTCCTTCAACACTAACACTGCAATATTTATTTTCAGTGTCAATCATCGCCCAAGTTACGGTACCCTTAGGAACAGGTAACTTTTTTGTGTATTCGTTTTCCGGCCAAACACCTTTATCCAAAACAACTACACTTTCGGGATGTGTTGTTTCGTTATCAATCTCCTTGTCGGAGTTTAAAGTGCAACCGGTTAGAAAAAGTGTCATTAAAAGTACAATAAGAACTATAAGCTTTTTCATTATAGCCCACCTCTTTTATTCCTCTTTGCCGTCAACACAAATTCCAAGCAGCTCAAGCTGGTCATTGTCAACAATAGCCGGACAATCGGTCATAGGCTCGCTTGCGTTTTGTACTTTCGGGAAAGCTATACAATCACGAAGTGTTTCAAGACGAAGCATCTGCATAACAAGTCTGTCAAGACCAAGACCGATACCACCGTGAGGCGGTGCGCCATATTTGAAGGCATCTGTAAGGAAGCCGAACTTCTCATAAGCTTCTTCGTCGCTAAGGCCCAGAAGTGAGAAAATTCTCTTTTGAAGCTCAGGGTCTGTGATTCTTATTGAACCACTTGCAAGCTCAATGCCGTTAAGAACAAGGTCGTAAGCGTTAGCTCTAACTTTAGCCTTGTCAGTTTCGAGATAGTCGAGACATTCCTCCAAAGGAGCTGTAAACGGGTGGTGCATTGCAACAAATTGTCCAAGCTCTTCATCCCAATCGAAGAAGGGGAACTCAACAACCCAAAGAAGATTATATTTATCCTGAGGTATAATATCAAGCTTTTTAGCCACATTTTGTCTGAGTGCGCCGAGTACGCTGAGAACAGTGTTAGTCTTGTCGGCAACAATAAGGATAACGTCGCCGTTTTCAGCACCGCACTTATCCATAATAGCTTTCATTTCGTCTTCAGTCATAAACTTAGCGAAAGAGGAAGCTATAGTACCGTCCTCGCCTATTCTTGCCCATGCAAGACCTTTTGCGCCGATACCCTTAACAAACTCTGTGAGCTTGTCAACTTCTTTTCTTGTTAAAACGCTGAATGCCTTTTTAGCTGTGATAGCTGATACTCTGCCACCGTTTTCAATTGCGCCTGTGAAAACGCCGAAGCCACAAGACTTAACCTCATCGCTAAGATCTGTGATTTCCATAGCATATCTTGTGTCGGGCTTATCTGAGCCGTAACGCTCCATAGCCTCTTTATATGTCAATCTTGGGAATTTGTCAGGCACATCAACACCGAGAGCCTCTTTGAAAACTCTCTTTATAAAGCCTTCAATGAGGCAAAGAATGTCTTCCATCTCAATGAAGCTCATTTCAATGTCTATCTGTGTAAACTCAGGCTGACGGTCAGCACGAAGATCCTCGTCACGGAAGCAACGGGCAATTTGCATATATCTGTCGAAGCCTGCAACCATTGAAAGCTGTTTGTAAAGCTGTGGTGACTGAGGCAGAGCATAGAATGAACCCTTATGAATTCTTGAAGGTACGAGGAAGTCTCTTGCACCCTCAGGAGTTGATTTGACAAGAATAGGAGTTTCGATCTCAATAAAGCCGTTATCGTCAAAATAGTCACGAATTATTTTTGTTATTCTGTGACGCATAAGAATGTTCTTTTGAAGGTCGGGACGACGAAGATCAAGATAGCGATATTTAAGTCTTGTCAGCTCAGAGGTCTGGCAATTTTCCACAATCTCAAAGGGAGGTGTTTCACTCTTGCCGAGAATACGAAGATCGTTTACAAAAATCTCGATTTCACCTGTAGGAATATCCATATTCTTTGAGCTTCTCTCTCTTACGACACCCTTAGCCATAAGAACATATTCACTTCTAACTGTGAAAGCCTTATCGAAAATCTCTTTTGCTGTTGTGTCATCAAATGCCAACTGAACTATGCCGGTTCTATCACGAAGATCAACGAAAATAAGAGCGCCTAAGTCTCTTTGTCTTTGTACCCAACCTGCAACAACAACTTCTCTTCCGCAATCCTTAGAAGTGAATGTGCCACAATAATCTGTTCTTTTAAGTCCTGTCATTAAATCCATAATCTATACCTTCCTTACATTAATGAGTTGATGTCAATATCTTCGATATCAAAACCTTTAAAGCTGTCGTTTATGGTGATTCTCATAAGCTCGTCTGCGAGAGAGTCAAGTTTAATTTCTAACTCTTCACCGCTTGCCATATTTTTAAGCATCGCCCTACAGCTTTCGACTTCGCTGTCACCGATAACAAGTGTATAAACCGCACCTATTTTGTTGGCGTATTTCATCTGAGCTTTAACGCTTCTGCCAACGATGTCAAACTGTGCATGCATACCGTAATTTCTAACATCTGAAGCTAACTTAGCGGCTGTAAGTGTTGCCTTATCACCGATTGAAGCAATATAAAGGTCGCATTTATTCTCAGCCGGGAATTCTATACCCTGAGCCTTCATAAGTAAAAGCAATCTTTCAATACCTATTGCAAAGCCGAGAGCCGGAGTTTTCGGTCCACCGATTTCCTCAACAAGACCGTCATATCTACCGCCACCGCAAACAGTACCCTGAGCGCCGATTTCAGTTGAAACGAACTCGAAAACTGTTTTGCTGTAATAATCAAGACCTCTTACAATTGAGGGGTTAACTTCATACTTAATTCCCATTGTGTCCAGGTACTTCTGAGTTTGATCGAAGTGGTCACGACATTCATCGCAAAGATAGTCTGTTACCTTAGGCGCATCCTTGGCGATTTCCGAGCAAACGGGACTTTTACAGTCGAGTATTCTCATTGGATTTCTGTCGAGTCTGTCAAGACAGGTGCCGCAAAGATCGTCCTTTTTGCTTTGGAAATACTCTTTGAGCGCTTCATGGTAATGCTTCCTGCACTCAGGACAGCCTATGGAATTTATTTGAATTTTCAACCCCTTAACATCAAGGAAGGCGAAAATGTCATTTACAAGTGAAATAAGCTCAGCGTCAGCAGCCGGTGAAGATGTACCAAAGCACTCGCAACCGAACTGATGGAACTCTCTGAGTCTGCCTGCTTGAGGTTTTTCATATCTATAGCAGGAAATGAGATAGCACATTTTCTGAGGCTGAGGCTCATTGAAAAGGCCATGCTCAAGATAGGAACGAACAACACCTGCTGTTCCCTCCGGGCGAAGTGTAATGCTTCTTCCGCCCTTATCGTCAAAAGTATACATTTCCTTTTGAACAACGTCTGTAGTGTCACCTACACCTCTTTGAAAAAGCTCAGTATGCTCAAAAACCGGCAATCTTATCTCTTTATAGCCATAGTTTTTGGCAATTTCGAGAACTGACTGTTCAATAAACTGAACCTTATAGCTCTCTGAGGGCAACGTATCCTGCGTACCCTTAATTGATTTTGTTATAGCTGCCATTATTTATCCTCCGTTAAATAGTTATCATAATAAAAAACAAAACCTCATCCTCAATGCGCTGAAAAACGCATTGGGGATGAAGTCTAAACTCCACGGTACCACCCCGATTGAACGCAATTGTGTTCCACTCGATGCCTTAACGCGGTCAAACGGGCTTTCGCCGGCTCAGGAATGTCTTCAGTGTTTTCCATGCACAAAGCACTTTCAGCCTAAGATGCTTCTCTCTTTAGTGTGGTGAAACCCCTACTCTTTTCCATCTGCGCCATTATGGTTATTCGGTTGTTTTAGCTGTTTCGCACAAGGTCACGCCAATCGAGGTCGCCTCTTTCAAGGGCGTGAATAAGTGCCTCTGCCGTTGCAATGTTTGTTGCCACGGGAATATTGTGAACGTCGCAAAGTCTTAAAAGGTTTGCTTCGTTAGGCTCATTTTTTCTTGCTGTTATCGGGTCTCTGAAAAGCAGAAGCAAGTCAATCTCGTTGCAAGCGATTCTTGCAGAAATTTGTTCTTCACCGCCTTGATAGCCGCAAAGGAACTTAGTAATCTCAAGACCTGTCGCTTCACTTACTATCTTACCTGTTGTACCCGTTGCGCAAAGGTTGTGTTTACTGAGGGTTCCGCAATACGCAATACAAAACTGCGTCATTAGCTCTTTTTTTGCGTCGTGTGCAATAAGTGCAATGTTCAAAATTACATCCACCTTTCTATCATAATTCAATGAATATAATACCAAAAAACTTGATATAATGCAATAGATTTAGTCAAAAAACAACACAAAAAAACATTTTTTGTTATTATTTTACCCTTTCAAAGCGGCAGTTTTGCCGTCAATTCTCTTTGCAATGTTTGTCAGAGCTTTATATGAGAGCTGACCTTTTTTATATATAGTCTTGCCCATTGAGCCGAGCCTTATTTTAGGGTCTTCGGGCACTATGCCTATGAGCTGGAGCTGAACGGAATCAATAACCGAGTCAAGATTCAAAAGTCTGCCCTTAACAATATCTTTTTTAGACACCCTGTTAATAACCAGACGAATATCGTCAACACCAAGCTTTTCTATCTCTTTTCCTGCTATACATGCGCTTCTAACACAAACAAGGTCGGGAGTTGAAACCACTATAGCTCTGTCAGCCACAGTTGAAGCGAAATGCAGACCCTTATCAATTCCCGCAGGTGCATCCAATAAAATATAATCGAAGCTTTCTTCGTTTTTCTTGATAAGCCAATTCATAGCAAAGTCGCTGATATTGTCGTAGCTTTCCGGGCAGGTCATAACACTGATGCCATCATTTTCATAAACGGCCTGCTCAAAATCACATCTGCCGAAAATAACATCACCAAAATTATACACCATTTTTTCTGTCACTCCCGTGAGCAAGTCAAGGCTTCTCAGACAGTCACAATCTATTAAAAGCACTCTGTAGCCCATTGCACTCAGAGCTTTGCCCAAGCCGACACAAATTGATGTCTTTCCAACACCGCCTTTGCCGGAGGCTATAACTATTTTATGTGCCAAAGTTTTCCCCTCCTGTTTTATTGAAGTAAGCTGCTTTCGTTTTGCATTATTTCATCAGTGTCCTTCTCAGTAAAATAAGCTTGTAAAATTGCCGCAGCTATAGGAGCTGTTGAACCACCGCTGCCTGCGCCCTCAACAGCAACGCAAACTGCTATTTCAGGCTTTTCATAAGGAGCAAAAGCGATAATGAAGCCGTTATATGTTTCTATATAGCTTCCGCCGACTTTTTTCGCAACAGTTGTTGTACCTGTTTTTGCCGCAACCTTACACGGTACACTATCAAATCGAGCATAGCTTTGTACACCTACAAGGAGCATACCCTGATGAACAAGATCCCAGTTTTTATCTGAAAAATTAGCTTTTGAAAGTATTTGTGCGCTGTTTTCCAAAATTGTTTCAGATAAATCCGCACTTTTAACGCTTTTGACAACATGAGTTTTATATCGTGTACCTCTGTTGGCAATAGTTGATACATAAGCGCAAAGCTGAACCGGTGTAAACTGGTTGTCACCGTGACCGATGCCTGCCTGAATTGTAAGACCTGGAGTCCACAACACACCGTTTTGCTCTCTATGCTCAACGCTGTCAACGGTACCCTCACTTTCAGTGAGTTCTATGCCTGTCGGCTCACCTAAGCCGAACATTGCAAAATAGTTATTAAGCTTTTCAATGCCTAAAAGTCTTGCTGTTTCATAAAAGAATATGTTGCAAGAATTAAACAAGGCTCTGACCACATTTTGATAGCCGTGAACCTTTGTGCAACCCGGCTGGTAGTCTTTATAATATTTGTAAATACCGCTGCACACAACACCTGTGTCGCCTGTTATTACACCCTCCTCAAGTCCTGCCATAGCAACAGCAGGCTTAATTGTGGAACCGGGTGTGTAGGTACTGCGAAGAGCTCTGTTCCAAAGAGGCTTTCTCTCGTCCTTGAGGAGCTTATCGTAATTTTCCTGATAAGTTGAGTTGTCATATGTTGGGTAAGAAGCCATAGCTAAAACCTCGTTGCTGTTTGTGTCCATAACAACAACTGAACCTGAAAGTCGATAGCTTCTTTCCGTTGACACCTGTAGGTCTTTGATTCCCTCAGCGAGAGCATCCTGAGCAACCTTTTGCAAATCTCTTTTAATAGTGAGAATAACAGTGTCGCCTTGAACCGGCTTTAGGGTATATTCCTCTGTTTTGTTGCCGTCAGCATCGGTTGTTATAGTCTTCTCACCGTTTGTTCCACGAAGATAGCTTTCCATGGCGGATTCAATACCGCTTTTTCCTATAACATCGTTAATTGTATAGCCGTCTTCTTTTTTGTTTTCATATTCTTCTTCGCTGATATTAGCGACAATGCCCAGTATGTGTGGAGCAAGAGTACCATCGTAATATTCTCTCTCACTTGTAACCTGAACATCAACGCCGGGAAACTCGTCGCTTCTCTCTTTAATTGCGGAGACAAGCTCACTTGAAACATCGCCTGAAAACTCATAGTTTCTGCCGGTGTTGAAGCCGTCCTTGACCATTGAATAATAAACTGACGCTATATCTCTTGCATCTTTAGTGCTATATTCTTCCAATTTATATTTTTCGCAAAGAGCTGAAAAACAGTTTTCAACGCTTGCATAATAATTCAAATCCAAAAAGGCCTCACTTTTAAGATATGAAACCTCGTTTTCCTTTTCGCTGTCAAAGGACATTTTGCCGCTTTTGGCAATTTTTATAGGCAATTCATCCTTCCACTCAACACCGTTTTTGTCAAACATTTTTATAAGGTCAAGAATGATTTTGTTTCTCTCGGTGTAATCTTTCGGGAAGGAAATATAGTTAAATATAATTTTATTGACCTGCTTATTAGTCACAAGTGGGTATCCGTCTCTGTCTAAAATTTCGCCTCTTATTCCGGGCACTGCAACCGTAACAACGGAGACTGCCGAATCGCTGTTTTTGTCGGTACCCACAACTTGAATATTAAATAAATGCACAAGAAAAAGCAAAAACAGGGCACTTATAATCGTGAAGACAAGAATATTTCTGTTTTTAGCTGTTTTACCCGACATAATTCACGACTCCTTTTCGTTTTAATAGCTATATTTTATCATCACACTTTAAAGCTTGCTTAATAAGACTTGATTCGTTTGCCCTCAGAAGTGATCTCTGCAATAAATCGCACCAAATAGTAATATAAAAATGTAAATAAAAAGCTGTAGAAGGCACTTGGTAAATAATAGGACATAAGTACAGAGGTCGCGCCCTCATATCCCTTTATAGCTATAAATATCAGCCAATAAAGGAAATTGACTCCAACACACGAGGTACCGGAAATAATTAGTGCCGCCAAAATGTTATTTCTCATAAAGTGAGTTATAACTACACCGCTTAAAAAGCCAACACAGGCAAGACAAACGCTGAAAAAGCCGTCACCTCTTACACTTGCAGCGTCCCAAAGAATACCGCACATTACACCGAAGGCAAGACCGCCCATACTTCTTTCAAACATTGCAACACAAACACAAAGTGGGATCAGCAGCATTGCCTTAGCGCCGAAAAGCTGTGGCACTGCCGAATCGGTGTGCTGAAAAGCTGCCGTTAAAAGAATGAGGATAAAGAAAAGAGCTCGCCTGATATAAAGTTTTTTATTGTTGCCGAACTTCACTCTTTTCACTCCCTTTTATCAGTCTATAATTTCTTCTATTCCCTGACCGTCAAAATCAGTTATAACATATAAATCTTCTATTTCTTTAACATTTACACCCGGCTCTATTACAGCATAATTTGACAAATCATATTCGCTTTCGCAAACCTCATTGACAGTACCGATAATCAAGCCCTTGGGATAAGTTCCGCCAATACCTGAGGTGAGAATGATTCCACCGGGAGATACTGCCGTAGTTCTTTCAAGACCCGAAAAAACACAATGACCTTTTTTTGAAAAATCAACACTTGTGGTAACATAAGCTGTCTCTCTTGTTTTGCTGTCAAGTGCGCTTATGTTTATATCCGGATTTAATATTGACTCAACAACGCTGTAATACGGGTGAACCTTTTTGACTATACCCACAACATAGTTTCCGTAAACAGCCGGGTCATTGACACTTATACCGTCCTTAGAGCCTTTATCGATAATAAGAGATGTGAACATATCAGCCGCATCAGTACCGATAATATTTGCTCTTTCTAAAACAAAATCCGGGTTTTCCTCTTTAACGCCTAACATTGTCTCATATGATGACAGCTTCTGCTGAAGCTCATTGTAATCAACCAGCTGATTTTCATATTCGGCTATTTGTTGTTCGAGACGTTCTATCTCATTTTTATAGCTGCCTGCGCTCTCAAAGCTATCCGCAACCCACTTAACATTTTCCGCAATATAGTTTGTCAGCTTTTGCACCGGGCTTAACACACTGCCTATAACATTCGTCACAGGTGAGGTACCTTTAGCCGAAGCAACGGCAATAACAGCACCCGTTAAAAGGGCGCATATCACTAACATAAAGGCTTTAAATTTCCTGCTTTTAAAAAACTGAAGCATTTCAACACCCTGTCCTTAAAACTTAAAATCTTTTACCAACATTTCCGAGAACATCGCTTTCAAGATAGATTCCTGTGCCGTCAACAACACAGTCAAGGGGATTGTCGGCAACATTAACCGGCATTCCTGTTTGAGAAGCAATAAGCTTGTCGAGTCCTCTTAAAAGAGCACCACCACCTGATAAGGTGATTCCATGTTCCATAATATCCGCAGACAGCTCAGGAGGAGTTTTTTCAAGAGTTGACTTAACAGCGTCTAAAATCTGATTGACGCAATCGGAAAGAGCCTCTCTTATTTCTTCACTTGTTATTGTTATGTTTTTAGGCAAGCCGTCAACAAGGTTTCTTCCCTTGATCTCCATTCTGCCTTCGCCCTCATACTCCATAGCAGAGCCGATTTTAATTTTAATATCCTCGGCTGTTCTTTCGCCTATGAGAAGGTTGTATTTCTTTTTTATATAAAGACTGATAGCGCTGTCAAAGCTATCACCTGCGGCTCTGACTGAACGAGAACACACAATGTCACCTAAGGATATAACAGCAACCTCTGCCGTACCGCCACCAATATCAACTATCATGCTGCCTATAGCCTGCGAAACGGGCAAGCCTGCACCTATAGCCGCTGCCATAGGCTCCTCAATAAGGCTGACATACTTTGCACCTGCCTCAACGGCAACATCATGAACATTTCTTCTTTCAACCTCGGTTACACCCGATGGAATACAAATAACTACTCTCGCCTTGGCAAGGTACGAGCCACCTAAGGCCTTGTTAATAAACTTTTTGAGCATTTCGCAGGTAACATCAAAATCAGCAATAACGCCATCCTTTAAAGGGCGCATTGCAGTTATTGACCCCGGAGTTCTGCCAATCATCTCTTTTGCCTGAACACCAACAGCAACTACCTTTGCCGGCTTAGAGCTGACATTTATGGCAACCACTGACGGCTCACGTATAACAATGCCTTTTCCCTTAACAAAAACAAGGGTGTTGGCTGTTCCTAAATCTATACCTATATCTTGTGAAAATAACATATTAACTCTCCTTTCGGATAATGAAGATAAACGGACACAATAAGATATTTTATTATACAATAAAATTTCATCTTACTCAATAGCAAAGAGAAAAATTAATAACTTTTTTCTATTTTAACCCCACTTCAGCTTATATTTTTGACATAAGAAAATTTATTCATACAAAAAAGACAGCGCAAACTCTAAGCTTTACACTGCCTTTCATGTCTTTAAACCTTAACCTTACCTTTAATGCCAAACTCACTGAGTACCCTTGCCGATTTTGCGACAGGCAGACCCATAACAGAAAAATAATCTCCCTTTATTTCGCTGACAAGTACACTGCCGAAGCCCTGTATTCCATATGCGCCGGCTTTATCGCTGCACTCACCCGTTGAAATATAGCTTCTAATTGTTTCATCGCTCAACGGATAAAATGTAACATAAGTCGTGTCGCTGAAACAACATTCCTTGTCCTTTGAAATAACACAAACTCCTGTTGATACCTTGTGAATTTTTCCCGAAAGCTTTTTAAGCATGGAAAAGGCTTCTTCATTATCCTTAGGCTTGCCTAAAATTTCACCATCAAGGGACACAACAGTGTCACAACCGAAAACTACTTGATTAGGATAATTTTTAAAAACAGCCTGAGCCTTCAACTTGGCTAAAGCTTCAACCGTTTCCTCGGCCGTTAAACCCTCAGACACTTTTTCGTCGGCATCAGAGGGAATTATATCAAAAGAAAAGCCGGATAAAGTCAATATTTCTTTTCTTCTCGGAGAAGCCGAAGCTAAAATAAAATCTGACATTAAAGCTTGCCCTCCCTTTTAAGAATCTCTATTTTTAAAATTGCGGCAACTGTCTTTGCGTCACGGATTTCCCCGGACATAACCATAGATAAAGCGTCGCTGAATTTTATTTTTTCTACACCTAAAAACTCGCCCTCGTCGAGATGCTGCTGAGTTTTATGAAGTCCTGTAGCGACATACATTCTTATTATTTCACTGCAATAAGCCACTGTAGGATAAATTTCTCCCAAGGATATAACCTTATCGGCAACAACACCACATTCTTCCTCAAGCTCTCTTATACCGGCATTTAACGGGTCTTCTCCCTTTTCCAGTTTTCCGGCGGGTACCTCTAAAAGCTCTCTTGAAAAAGGATAGCGAAACTGTCTGACCATAAGCAATTCATCGTCAGCTGTTAAAGGTGCAACACAAACACCGCCACTATGCTCAACAACCTCTCTTTTTGCCTTTTTGCCATCGGGCAGCTCAATATCATCAACATGGACATTAATAATTTTGCCTTCAAATATTTCATTAACATTTAAAGTCTTTTCAACGAAGCTCATAAGACATCTCTCTTTCTGTCATAATTTTAAAATCAAAACAATATATGTTATTAAGATAACTTATAAGGTTAACTATCATCACTTTAAGGAACGGTGATAATTTTGAATTACATAGTAAAGCCTTGTTTGTACGATTATAACACAAACAAGCAAATAATAGAAGACTTAATTTTAGAATATCCGTTTATTAATGTTGAACTGTGTGGCAGAACTGCTTTAGGCAGAGGGATTTTTTCTCTTAATATCGGAAATAGCGACAGCAGTGTCATATATGCCGCCGCATTTCACGGCAGCGAATGGCTGACATCATTAACTCTTTTGCTTTTCACAGAAAGACTTTGCAAAAGCATTAAAGAAAACAAACTGCTTTGCGGTGTGGATATGAAAAGAGCCTTGACTCAGCTCGGTGTAACTATTATTCCTTGCGTAAATCCCGACGGAGTAGAAATAGCCGTTCATGGCAGCGAAAGCGCAAAGAACCTAAAAGGCTTCGTTGAGTCTATTCCATGCGAAGACAGAAGAAAGTGGAACGCTAACGCTATGGGAGTGGATATAAACCACAATTTCAACGCAGGCTGGCACACCTTAAGACAGCTTGAGGAAGAAAGCGGAATACATGGCCCGTCATATAAGCAATTCGGTGGAGCATATCCTGAAAGCGAAGCCGAAACAAAAGCCTTAACTCGTCTGTGCCGAATCAAACAATTTCGCCAGTGCTTAGCGATGCACTCTCAGGGCGAAGAGCTATATTGGCAATATGGGGAAAACACACCACCACAAGCTGATATGATGGCGAAAATTTTAGCTGATTCCTGCTCATATCGACTTGTAAAAAACAGCTCACTTGCCTCTCACGGCGGTTTTAAGGATTGGTTTATAAGTGAGTTTAATCGACCCGGCTTCACAATGGAAATAGGTAAAGGGGAAAATCCACTACCCCAAAGCGAGTTATATGAAATCTACTCAGGCATTGAAGAAGCTTTGACCTTATTCGCTTTAATGTGAGTTGGTCTTATAGGGGAGCTTGCTTCTGACGAAACCGAAAGCGACAGCTTTTTTAATTAACCGACAGGAAGCGGGAGGTTTCGGCGGCTACACTAAAATCGCTTCGCGATTTTCGGCGGTGCTGCGCACCTCCACGCCACCTTCGGTGGCTGTGGAGCCGCCTACCTACCAACCTTATCCAACTATACTAAAAAGGACTTCTTTGAACTGTTGGTTCAAAAGAAGCCCTTTGCTTTTATTCGACTTTTAAATTAAAATCCGAAATAGTCATTGAAGAAATCCTTGAAATTATCGGCACCGCCATAGTAATAATCGTTGCCGTAAGGCTGAGTTGTTGTTTCCTCTTCCTGCTGTGAGTCGCCCTTGTCTTCAACAAGTGTTATAGTCACATCAAAGGTTGTTGTTTTATAGGTACGGCTTTCCACTCTGCAAAGAGTAAGTGTCAAAGTGTCGCCAACTGCACCTGTATCTATAAGGTCAAGAAGTACACTTGAGTCGTCCATTTCTTTGCCGTTGACAGCAATAATCAAGTCGCCAACCTGAGCCTTTGTGTTTTTAAGGCTACTGTCCGATGAAATGCCGGCTATAACAAGCGAGCCTTGGGGAAGTCCCTTAATTGAAACAACAAGTGAATAGAGCTGATATGCGCTAACATCTGCGTACTCTATGCCAAGCTTCGGTCTGTTAGGCACATATTTATATTGAATCAGCGAATCAACAACGGGAACAACTATTGATGTTGGTACTGCAAAGCCCATGCCCTCATACTCTGTTGAAGCGATTTTAGATGAGTTGATACCAACGATCTGACCGGCTGTGTTAACCAAAGCACCACCTGAGTTACCGGGGTTAATAGCTGCGTTATGCTGAATACAGGTCATTGTGTAGGTTGCGCTTACGCTTCTGTCAATTGCGGAAACAATACCGTCAGTAATTGAACCGAAATATTCTGAACCACCGGGGTTGCCTATAGCATAAATCGGCTCGCCCACTTTAAGTGAAGACGAATCACCTATCTCTGCAAGAGGAAGTCCTGTTGCTTCGATTTTAAGCACACCTATATCTGTTCTTGTGTCATATGCTACCATTTCAGCCTCATAGGTTTTACCGCTGAGAAGCATAACACCATAAGTTACTCCACTCTCATCAATAACGTGAGCGCAGGTTACAACATAAGTATATTTGCCTGTTGAATCAGTTGCCCAAAGAACGCCTGAACCCTCGCCGTAAAGCTGACCGTTTTGATATGTCATAACACCGACAACACTGGGACGAACCTTGTCAGCGATAACTATTGAGTTTATCTGGGAAAGAGACTCACTGCTTTGGGTGGTGGAAACAATAGGCTTTATAGTGGTTGCAGCATCTGTTGTTGTGTTACCATCGTCTGTTCCGCCTACGGCAGGAGTACCGCCACCGAAAAAGCTGCTGACTATTGCGATTACAGCAATAACTACGCAAGCTGCCACAATTCCCACTGCCACCTTTTTACCTGTGCTTTTCTTTTCAGGAGGAATGTTTCCTGGGTTTTGATAAGGCTGATTGCCGTTATACTGGTTGTAGTTGAAATTCTGCTGATTAAACGGTGTCTGACCCTGAGAGGTATACTGTGCATTTCTCGGAGTAGCATAAGGGTTAAACTGAGGCGGCACCTGCTTTGTGTCGGTTACATTCTCTGCCTTTACACTTTCCTCTTTATTTCCGCCTATATAAGGGTTGACATCTTCCTTTTGATATGATGCGTCCGTATAGGGATTAGCGTCGGAATAAACAGCACCGTCGTTGCTTTTAAAGTGACCCTCATAGCTTTTCTCTGTCTCTGAGTTGTGACTCATAGGCTCACCTGCAATATTAGGCTCTGAGTAAATATTTTGGCTTTCATTTTCGCCATTTGTGAAATCAAGGCTTTCATTTTCCTTGTTTTCAGGTTCAAAGCTTGTTTCTTTATCGTTCATTACAATCGCTCCTTTTTCTGCGTTTGCTCTAATCATATTTCGGCAAGATTATACCTGCCATATATTATGGTGTTAGAATACACCTTTTCGCTTAAAGAAAGTTAAAATTTTGTAATAATTACAGCTTTTTATGACTTATTCGGCAAAGGGTATTTCAAAAGAAAACTCTGTGTACTCGCCTTTTTTGCTTGAGGCGATAATTTCTCCGCCGTGCATATTCACTATTGTTTTAACAATATAAAGGCCTAAGCCGACACCCTTTGTGTCAAAGCTTCGTGATTTATCCACCTTATAAAAGCGCTCAAAGATTCTTGAAATTTCATCTTCATCAACGCCTGCGCCTGAGTTTCTTATGGTAACAACTGTTTTCTCATCATTATTCTTAGCGAATAAGGTTATAGTACCGCCGTCAGGGGTAAACTTAACAGCATTATCCACAAGATTATAAATAACCTGTTGAATTAAATCACGGTCAGCCTCTATAACAACACCGTTAATATCCTCAAAGCCGTCAATTTCAATATTTTTTTCGTCAATTTTCTTTTCAAAAGAGAGCAGTGTTTCAAACATCTGCTTTCCTATGTCGTACTTCTGAGGTGACAGCTTAACTTCACCCGTCTCAATTTTTGAAAGGTTCAGCATTGAGACAACCATTCTCGACAGTCTTTTAACCTCGTTTGACACAATAGTGAGGTACTTCTTTTCCTCCTCAGGCGGTATGGTACCGTCAAGAATACCGTCAATAAAGCCGCCGATTGAAGTCATTGGGGTTTTCAGCTCATGGGAAACATTGGCAATAAAGCTTTTTTGAGCTTCGTCATCTATTTTAAGCTCATACGCCATTTTATTAAGTGCCTTTGCAAACTCGCTAAAGTCTCGCTTTTTATAGTTCTCATCGGCTCTATATTCAAATTCACCCTTTGCGAAGTGAGTAGTTACCTCTTTCATTTCATTAAGAGGCTTTGTGATACCTCTTGTAATAAAATAAATAGCGATGAAAACCATAACAAGAGCAACCAGCATAAAGCAAAGTATAGCCGTAATAACATTTATAACATAAGGGACAAGACCTGTTACCGCATCTTCAACAGCAAAAACTATTGCCTCGGTTTTGTCAGCCCTGTCTTTTATAGGCAAAGCTACAACGAATCTACCCATACCGAAATCGTCGTCTGTCATATAGTCGGAGAAACCGCCCTCTTCGGCTCTTTCAAAAGTTTCTTTTGATATAGTCATATTTTTGTGGTTATCACATTTTTCGCTCAAGCCGTCTTCACAGTCTCCGCATATAAGCACAACGCCTTTGTTATCCGTTATAAAGTAATCGGAATCTGTTGCAGAGGACATAATTCTCAAGGTTGTGGCAACTGCACTTGAGTCAAGCTCCTCGTCTTCGCTGACATAGGAATAAATTGTATAAATATCCTGTGAGTTGCTCACAAGGGTATCCACCTTATCCGTCCACCACTGAGCAGCTATAAAGAAAACTATGGCAAGAGCAACGAAAACAAAGCCCAAAGAAACTGTTAAAGCTGAAATTCCGAAATATCTGACAAATAAATTGCTTCTTTTCTTTTTGCATTTGAGTTTTGGTTTTTTCATAAAACATCCTCCCATTTCAATATAAAGGGACTGTCAATAGATATGCAGTCCCTTTAATTTATTATTCTTTTGTTTCAAACTTGTAGCCAACGCCCCAAACGGTTCTAAGCTCCCATTTATCTGAGGTACCCTCAAGCTTTTCACGAAGACGCTTAACATGCACATCAACTGTTCTTGAATCACCGTAGTAATCATAGCCCCAAACCTCATCAAGAAGCTGATCTCTTGTGAAAACTCTGTTTGGGTTTTTAGCGAGGTGGAAAATAAGCTCCATCTCTTTTGGTGGTGTGTCAATTTGAACACCTGCAACCTTAAGCTCATAATTTGTTAAGTTAATTGAAAGCTTATCATAGTGAACTTCCTTAACTTCCTCAGCGGAAGAAGAAGTGCTGCGGCGAAGAACAGCCTTAATTCTTGCCACGATTTCTTTTGTGTCGAAGGGTTTAACAACATAGTCGTCTGCGCCAAGCTCAAGACCGAGAACTCTGTCGAAAACCTCACCCTTAGCTGTGAGCATAATAATAGGTGTTTCGGAGAATTTTCTGATTTCTCTGCAAACCTGCCAGCCGTCAAGCTTAGGCAGCATAATATCAAGAAGCACAAGGCTTGGACTTTCCTCTTGGAACATAGTAACGGCACTAACACCGTCATTTGCTATAACAACATTGTAGCCTTCCTTTGTCAGATAAAGTCTGAGAAGCTCACAAATGTTAAGGTCATCATCAACAACAAGGATTTTTTCTGCGTTCATAACATACTCCTTCTAAATTTATTTAATCAAAGTATACTGTAACTACTTAAATTATTTTTAAATTATTTTTATTTTTTTCCGTCCTGCGGAAAAAATTCATTACATTCTGTCGGGTGAGTCAACTTTAAGCATATTAAGTATGCTCTTCATTGTGTCTTTAACGCAAATGCAAAGGAACAGTCTTGCTTGCATAAGCTCCTCGTCATCTGTGCTGACACGGCAAGCGTTATAGAACTTATGGAAATGTGTTGCAAGATCAACTGCATAATGTGTGACCTTAGCAGGGTCATAGTTTTTAGCGGCATTTATAATTACATCACCGAGAGTGGAAAGATAACGTATAAGCTCTCTTTCTTCCGGACAAGTGAGCTTATTAAGCTCTTCCTTAGTGCATTGTCTTGCCTTTTTGCCCTCAGATTCAAGCTTTGCAAGAATACTGCAAATTCTCGCATGAGCGTACTGGCAGTAGTAAACCGGGTTTTGTGAGCTTTGCTCAACAGCAAGGTCAAGGTCAAAGTCCATAAGTGAGCCGGGTTCTCTCATGTTAAACAAAAATCTAACTGCATCAATCGGCACTTCATTTAAAAGGTCAACGAGGGTAATTGCTTTACCTGTTCTCTTTGACATTCTAACAACCTCACCGTCACGCACAAGACGAACAAATTGCATAAGAAGAATATCTAATCTCTCCGGAGCAATACCAACGGCTTTCATTGCGCCCTTCATTCTGGCAACATGACCGTGGTGGTCAGCGCCCCAAACATCGATTGCCTTGTCAAAGCCTCTTTTTTCGAGTTTGTTTCTATGGTAAGCAATATCTGCGGCAAAATATGTGGGGTTACCGTTTGCTCTTATAAGAACATCGTCCTTAAGCTCAAGCTTGTCAATATATTCCTGAGTCTTGCCCTCGGCAAGAAGCATCTCGGTTTGCACCTCAATATTCTTATACCACAAAGCTCCGTCTTTTTCATAAGTGTAGCCTTTTTCTGTAAGTATGTCAATAGTTTCCTTAAGCTCACCACCGTTATGAAGTGTAAGCTCGCTGAACCATAAATCATAATCAATGCGGTACTTTGCCATAGCTGACTTCATGTTTTCGATATTCTTCGGCAGCGCAAAATCTACAAGAGCCTGTTTTCTTTCGCTTTCGCTTTTGTTCAGGTACTCATCACCGTAAGCTTCCTTAAACTCCTTGGCTCTTTCAACAATGTCCTCGCCATGGTAGCTGTCTTCGGGAAGCTCAACAGCTTCACCCAAAAGCTGACGGTATCTAATATCAAGTGAAAGGGCAAACTTTTCAATTTGATTGCCTGCGTCATTGACATAAAATTCTCTTGAAACATCATAGCCGGCATAGTCGAGAACTGCCGCAAGGCAGTCACCTAATGCGCCACCTCTTGCGTTACCCATATGCATAGGGCCTGTCGGGTTTGCCGAAACAAACTCTACATTTATCTTTTGACCCTTGCCATAATCGCTTCTGCCGTAGCTGTCCCCTGCTTCATTTATTTCAAAAAGAATGTCGCTGTAATAATCATCGCAAAGGAAGAAGTTAATAAATCCGGGGCCGGCAATTTCAACTTTTTCAAAATATGTTCCGTCAAGGCACATATTTTCGCAAATTGCCTCAGCAATTTTTCTCGGAGCAGAACGAAAAGCTCTTGCACCTACCATTGCTGCGTTTGTTGAAAAATCGCCGTTAGCTCTGTCGGCGGGAACCTCCACACCGAAAGCAGGCACCTGAGCGCGTACCAAAAGCTCTTTATCCTGAGCAATTTCTATCGCCTTTGTAACAAGCTGTTTTATCTGATTTTGTGCTTTATCTACAGTCTTTGACATTTTAATTATTCCTCTCTTAAAGTTTAGCTGAATGTTGTCCTTTTTTTCTTCACCGTGATTTGAAACTCGGCTTTACTCACAGGCTCATTATCTTGATATGTTGTATAAGCAAAATTAAGCTCGGCGCAGTCTTCACCGAAAAGGCTTTTAACCTGACTGCCTATAACCTCAAGATTAAATGTACCAAAGGGAAGCTTATGCTCTGAAATGTGCTTTTTACCCACTTCAATTACCATATCTGTTTGCATTTCAGCGATTCGTCTGACAGTTACACATTCACCGTCTAACACTCTTATTATTGTCTGAGCACAAACGTCACCAACATCCTCGTGATAAACTAAGGTGTAATCACCTTCATTTCCCGAAAAATCAGCGTGAGTAATAATTTCGTGGCACGTCTGATCGCCGTCAACACTATTAAGATACCTGACTTTTACAAGGTGATTCATCTTCTAAGTTATCCTTCCTTTTGAGCTGTATGAGCTTAAACATATATATTCATTATGTATAATACCACATGGTTTTAAAAAAATCAATTTTAAATTAAATTTTTTAGAAGGATTTTCTCATATTTTCTACTCTTCTTGACATAGGTGTCACTTTGAGGGTATAATTGTAAGCAGTTTATTATCTTTTATGAGGTGAAAATATGTTTTTATGCTATAAAGAGCCGGCTCATATGAGCTATTTCGGCTGGGAAAACGAAGCTTTACCCTTAGGCAACGGCAAAATAGGCGCAAAGGTTTTCGGCGGTGTGGAATGTGAGCTTATCCACTTTAACGAAAAGACTCTTTGGTCCGGCGGTAAGGACGTAAAAGGATTTAATTACGGAATAAAAAACAGCGACAGCGGTGCCGCTTTAAGAGAGATTCAAAGTCTCTTGGCAAAGGGCGACACAAAAGCTGCCACAGCTAAAATGAAAAATCTTCAGGGCGATATGACAGGCTTCGGTGCATATCAGTCCTTTGGTAACCTTTATATAAAATTCCCTAAACCTAAAGCTGAAAAAGAAAAATACACCCGTGATTTAGAGCTTGACACAGCTTCGGCTATGGTTAGCTATCATCTTAACAAGCTCAACTACACCCGTCACTATTTCATCAGCTATCCGGGCAATGTTTTCGTTGGCAGAATTAAAGCTGAACCGGTACCGGGCAAAGAAGACGAGGAATTACCCGATGTAACAATGGATTTAGAGGCATACTTCATTTCTGACCAGAAAGCCGAAAGCAAAGCGGAAAACGGCGTTATCACCACTATGGGTACCGTTATGGCAAATATCGGCACCGACGGCGAAGCAGGCAACGACAAAAACTCAATGAAGTTTGCAGGTGCTTTTAAATTCATAACCGATGGTGAAATTAAAGAAACTAATGACGGTCATATTATAATTAAAAATGCTCACAGTGTCACTGTTGTTGCTTCTCTTGCCACAAACTACCGTAACACTTTCCCCGATTATTTATCAGATGAAGACCCAATGGAAAAGGTTATGGCAAATGTTAACTCATCTTCTGAAATGAGCTTCGGTGAGCTTTACAGACGACATCTTGACGACTATAAGCCTCTTTATAACAGAGTTAATTTCACCTTAGGTGAAAGTGATGCAATTCTCACCACTGACTATATGCTCAGCCGTTTTGAGAAAAAGGGTGAAAACAAAAGAAATCTTATTACACTTCTTTTCCAATATGCAAGGTATCTTCTCATTGCTTCTTCCCGTGACGGCTCACTGCCGGCTAATCTTCAAGGAATTTGGAATGCGAAAAACGATCCCCCTTGGTGCTGCGACTATCACTTCAATGTGAATATTCAAATGAATTATTGGTGTGCTTATGCGGCAAACCTCAGCGAAACAACAACGCCATATATTGACTTTATAAACTCACTTAAAAAGCCGGGCAGACTCGTTGCAAACAAAACTCTCGGTATAGGCGTAAACAAGGCTGACGGTACCCCCGACACAGACAAAGAAACAGGCTTTATGTTTCACACAATGGTTACACCCTTAGGCTTCGTTGGTGCAGGAGACGATTGGAGATGGGGCTGGGCGCCGACTAACGGTGCTTGGGCGATTCAGGGCATGTATGACTATTATCTTTTCACAGGCGATATAGAAAAGCTTAAAGATGACATTTTCCCCACAATGCAGGAGTGTGCTCTTTTGTGGTCAAAGCTTTTAGTGGAGGATAAAAAAAGCGGCAGACTCGTCTGCTCACCGGGCTTCTCACCGGAGCATGGACCTGTGTCTGCGGGCAACACCTATGACCAGTGCATTATTTATAATCTTTATGAGGACTATCTCTC
>CAYWKY010000003.1:0-24893 GCA_964458915.1 uncultured Faecalibacterium sp. | reverse complement strand
AACATACCCGCTTCACTGTTTTGACACCTTGCCTTTTAAGAGTTGAGGTTCAGTCAAAGGGTAAGTTTTGTGACGAGGCAACACAAAGCGTTTGGTTCCGTGATTTTGATAAGCCTGATTTTCAGGTCGTTGACGGCAAGGGTACCGTTGAAATTAAAACAACAAAGGCAAATTTTCTTTATTCACTGACTTCAAACAAAATGCTTCGCATTGCGCTTAAAGGTGGCAAGGAAGTTACAGATTTCAAATCAGGCAACCTTAAGGGTACTTGCCGAACTCTCGATGTGTCGGCAGGTGTTATTAAAATAGGTGACGGTGTTTGCTCAAGAAACGGTGTTGCCCTTCTTGATGACAGCGACACACTTGCAATTAAAGACGATGGCAGAATTTTGCCCAGAGATAACAAGGAAAAGGATGTTTACTATTTCGCCTACGGTACTGACTACATAGGTGCAACAACAGACCTTTATAAGCTCACAGGTAAGGTACCGCTTATTCCGAGATATGCTCTGTCAAACTGGTGGAGCAGATATAAGGCATACACTCAAAGCGAATATCTTGAGCTTATGGATAAGTTTAAGAAAAAGGAAATTCCCATTACTGTTGCAACAGTGGATATGGACTGGCACTGGGTAGATGTTAAATCAAAATTCGGCAAGGATTGCTGTAAGAGTGTAAAGCATAAAAACTTTATGGAATATGTTTATGACTTCTTAACCCTTGGCTGGACAGGTTACAGCTTTAACACTGACCTTTTCCCTGACCCGGACGGCTTTTTGAAAAAGCTTAAGGACGACAACTATCATGTAACATTTAATGTTCATCCGTCAATGGGTGTGCGCCCCTTTGAAAATCAATATAATGATATGTGCCGAGCTATGGGCATGAACCCTGAGGACAAAGACACAGTTAAATTTGACATCACCGATAAAAAGTTCATTAAGGGCTATTTTGACATTCTTCATCACCCCTATGAGGAAAAGGGTGTTGATTTTTGGTGGATAGACTGGCAGCAGGGCAAGCGAAGCAATGTTCCGGGACTCGACCCCTTGTGGGCGCTTAACCATTATCACTTCCTTGATAATGCAAGAGATAACCACAGACCCCTTATTCTTTCTCGTTTTTGCGGCGCAGGCTCTCAGCGTTACCCCTTAGGCTTTAGCGGTGACACAACGCAGACCTGGAAAAGCTTAGATTTTCAGCCCGGCTTTACAGCAACAGCGTCAAATATTGCCTATCCATGGTGGAGCCACGATATAGGCGGTCACTGTATGGGCGAAAAAAATGATGAGCTTTATGTGCGCTGGATTCAGCTTGGTGTGTTTAGCCCGGTTATGAGACTTCACTCAACTAACAATGAGTTTGCGGGCAAAGAGCCTTGGAATCTCAGCGGTTCAGTTGAAAAAATTGCAATTGATGCTCTCAGATTAAGACACAAGCTGTTGCCTTATATCTACACAATGAACTATCGCACCCATACTCAGTGCAGAGCTATTTGTGAGCCTATGTATTACGCTCACCCTAAAGAGGAAAGCGCATATAACTGTAAAAACGAATTTTTCTTCGGCACCGAGCTTATTGTTGCTCCTATTACTGAGCATACAAGCTCAGACACAAACATGGCTTGTGTCAATGTTTGGATTCCAAAGGGAAGATACACCGATATTTTTACCGGCAGAATTTATTCCGGCAACAAATTCGTTAAAATGTATCGTGATGTGGAAACTATTCCCGTTTTGGCTAAAGAGGGCGCAATAATTCCCATGAGCAAAAGCTCCAAAACTAACGATTGCTCAAACCCTGACACCTTAGAGCTGCTTGTTTACAGAGGTGACAACACCTTTACTCTTTATGAAGATGACGGCGAAACTCTTTCATATCAGCAGGGTCAATATCTTAAAACAGATTTCACTGTTAAGCAAAGAGGCGACAAGCTGATTTTTGCCATAAACAAAAAAGAAGGCACAGCCGATGTAGTACCGGCAAAGAGAAACTATGTCTTAAAGTTTAAGGATGTAATTTCAGCTGAAGTGGCTGCTACTGTGGCAGGCAAAAAGGCAAATGCAGCTGTTATAAACAAAGACGGTACTGTTCAGGTTACACTTGCTCTCTCTCCTGACGCTGAGGCTGAAGTAGTTTTAAGCGATTGTGTATATCTTAAGAACGAAGACAAAAAACAGGCTCTGACAAAGGTTATATCAAAATTCCAAATGTCAAACGATAAAAAGACTCGCATTTTCGGCAAGTTCATTAAAGGTGAAGGCGAATTGCCAAAGAACCTTTCCGAGGATTTTGCAGGTCCTATAAATGAAATTTTTGCTCTGGACTAAAATTTAAAAATATGCCTTAGGGCATAAATATAAAAGCAGCTGTAGTTTTGATAGTACAGCTGCTTTTTATATGTGAATTTTAAAACTAACCGTTAGTTTCGCCTTTTATCTCAGTGCAACATAAACAAAAAATAACGCAAAAACTGTGCATTTTTGCTAATTTAACTCTTGCTTTTTAATATTCTCTGTGCTATCATATGACCGTTTATTTAGGTGTTATTTGACCTAAGAATTATCACACCTTGTCCGGCTACAGCAAGGGTAAGTGATTTTTAAATTATTGTAGTCGGAAAGGTTACGGTAATAAAATGAATAAGGATCTTACAGTGGGCAAGCCCTCTACGGTGCTTTGGAAGTTTTGTCTTCCACTTTTCGGCAGCATAATTTTCCAACAGCTTTATAACATTGCCGATAGCTTTGTTGCAGGCAAATTTGTCAGCGAAGAAGCTTTGGCGGCGGTGGGTAACAGCTATGAAATCACCCTTATATTTATCGCCTTTGCTTTCGGCTGCAACATAGGCTGCTCGGTTATTGTCTCACAGCTTTTCGGAGCGAAAAAGCTCAGTGAGCTTAAAACTGCGGTTTATACCACTTTAATTGCCGGCGGTGTGCTTTGTGCGGTACTAATGGCCGCTGGCGGAATTTTCTGCTCTGACCTTTTAAAAATAATAAACACTCCGGAAAATGTTATGGCTGACTCAAAGCTTTATCTTGATATTTACATATTAGGCTTGCCTTTTGTCTTTTATTATAATATTGCAACAGGTATTTTTTCGGCTTTAGGTGACTCGAAAACACCGTTCATTTTCCTCGCTTGCTCATCTATTTCAAATATAGGAATGGATATTCTTTTTGTAACCGCCTTTAACATGGGCGTTTCAGGTGTAGCCTGGGCAACCTTTATTTGCCAGGGAATCAGCTGTATATTGGCTATAGTAGTTGTGTTTAAGCGTTTCTCCAAAATTCAAACGGAAGAAAAGCCAAAAATCTTTTCTTGGCATCTTCTTGGCAGAATAGCTACTGTTGCCGTACCCAGTATTTTGCAGCAAAGCTTCGTTTCCGTCGGCAATATTGTAATTCAAGGCACAATAAACTCCTTTGGTTCAGGCGCAATGGCAGGCTATAGCGCAGCTATAAAGCTTAACAACCTTGTTATAACCTCATTTACAACTATCGGCAACGGAATTTCAAACTTCACCGCACAAAATTTGGGAGCGAAGAAAACAGACAGAATAAAGCAAGGCTTTAAAGCCGGTGTTAAGCTTGTTTGGGTTTTATGCGTACCGTTTATAGCTTTGTATCTTTTATGCTCAAAGCAGTTAATAGGCGTTTTCCTCGATTCACCCACAGACACAGCTTTAAGCGTTGGCTCAGAGATACTTCACATTCTCTCACCCTTCTATGTTGTTGTGGCGGCGAAGTTAGTCGCTGACGGTGTACTCAGAGGTGCAGGCAAAATGAATAGATTTATGGTGGCAACATTTGTTGACCTGCTTTTAAGAGTGGTTTTATCAAAGGTGCTTTCCGTCTCAATGGGAACAACAGGAATATGGCTCGCTTGGCCTATCGGTTGGAGCGTCGCAACGGCATTATCTTTAATCTTTTATTTCAGCACTAAATGGGCGAAAGAAGAATAAAAAAATATAACCGAGCAGCTAATTGTTGCTCGGTTTTTTTATAGAGAACATATCTTCTTTATAAGGCTTTACATCTGCCTTATATCCTTGCCGCAGAAATATATAGCCATTGAGCTGCCTATAATTCTTGAAGCTACACGCTGAGTGTACCTATCGGCAATTTCGCCTATTTCAAGGTTAGTGCTGATAATTGTGGGCAAGGAGGAAAGTATTCTGCTGTTGATAATATTGTAAAGCTCTGCGTTTGTGTACTGGGTGGAAAACTCTGTGCCTAAGTCGTCAATAATAAGCAAGTCGCAGTTGAGAATGTCATCTTTAATGCTTTCTTCTCTGGGAAGTCTGCCAAAATGCTCCGCCTCAAGCTTATCCATAATCGACTGTACACTGCCGTAGTAAACATCATAGCCTCTGTCAATAACTTGGTTTGCAATAGCGAGAGAGAGGTGAGTTTTGCCAAGACCAGTTTTGCCGTACATAAAAAGTCCTTGGGAGTCGGGGGTGAAATTTTCCGCATAAGCCTTGCAATATTCATAGGTGTTTTTCATATGCTCACGCTGATTGACACCTGTCACACTGTCCGTTACGGCAGGGTACCTGTCAAGGCGGAAGCTGTCGAAGGTGCAGGATTTTATAGGCGAAGATGAGGCTAATTGCATTCGTGCAACCTCTTTTATCAGCTTGCGATAGCACTGACAGTAAAATTCACCGTTGTAGCCTGTGTCCTTGCAGATTTCACAGCTATAATGAGCTTCGAGATAATCCTCGGAAAAGCCTGCGCTAAGCAAAAGCTCCTTGCGTTTTGCCTGAGCCTTTAAGTTGGCTTTGGCGAGAGACATTATATATTCATCCAGGTTGGCGCCCATGCCAACAGCTTTAACAACATCTGCGCCGTGTGACGCCATCTCACGCTCAACTTCGAGAATTTGGGGGCAAGCACTCACAGCGGTACTATGACGCATTTCAGCTTCCTTTTCAGCTTTCGCTTTTCGCTGAGACATTATTTCTTTAGCTTTGATATATACACTTGCTTTATATGACATATTTTCACCCTCTTAATTTGAGTTTGGCTTTTGGTACTTTAAGCCTATGGCCTTTTTTGTGAAAGCGTCCATATCATAAGACGGCTCATCCTTTAAAAGACCCGGTGTTTCCTTAGCTTGCTTTGACTTTTTCTGAGGTCTTTGGCTTTCTCTTTGCTCGACCCATTTTGCTTTTTCTTTTTGAATATCCATAGGTGTTTTAACACCTTTTTCGTGCCAGTTTTTAATTATCTTATCCATGTAGGGCAAACTCATTTTGCCGGTTCTGTCAACAGATTCCTCATAAGCGTAATAAATCATATCCGCATCATAGCCGTACTCCTTGACCCAGCAAGTAAGCATACGCCTTTGCTTTTCTGTTGGGGTTCTGTTTGAAATATCTGTGAGAGTTCTGAGCTTATTCCATGTCTCGTTAATAATATTGTGTTCCTCAATATATTCCATTGCACCCTCTAAGGTGTCAATTCCCTTTTCGCTCCAAGCCTTGCCTATTTTAGCGATTGAGGAAAAGCCTGTTTTCTTTTGAGAAACAGAATATTCCACCGCCATGAGTATAACCTCAAAGGGAAGACCGTAGCTGTCGTGCATCATAATAAGCACAGATTGACCGTCGTAGCCTATAGTTTTGCCCAAAGCCTGTTGAGCCTCGGCAAAAAGGTCTGCAAACTCCTTACATTCTTGAAGTCTTGTGGCTATTTGCTCATAGCTGGGTCTTGAGATAGGAATATCGCTGATTTTCGGTGTGGCTTTTTCCGGCAGTTTGACCTCGGCTTGAGCTGTAGGCTCTAATTTAACCTGAGAGACACTCTCTATATGTAAAAGGGGCTTTGCCTGCTCTTTATTTTTTATCAGCAGCCCTCTTTCACACCAGAAAACCATTGCGTCTTCAACATCCATTCTGTTTGAGCCTATAGCTTCAGCTACAGCTTCGCATGACAGCTCCTGCTGGGGATGGCGAAGCATATAAAGCATAACCTTAAGCTGCACAACATTTGCCAGACGGATATTGTCATCAACTACACTTGACGGCACAGCAAAAATGTTTTTATATGCGTAGGGATTAATCTCATAATTCATATTATAATTACCTTTTCTTAATGTCTAAAACAGGGCAACGCTTTTGCCTTGCCCTGAAAGTTAAATCAATATTTACCTAAATATTTGTCAATTTCCCACTGTGACACTCTTGTGCTGTATTCTCTCCACTCTTCTTCTTTGGCTTCGCTGTATTTCTCAAAAATATGCTCACCTATAGCGTTTTTAGCGAACTCGCTGTTTCTAAACTCCTTAACTGCTTCGTGAAGATTTTTAGGCAGAGAATGTATACCCTCTTTTTTTCTTTCCTCACGAGTGAGAGTGAAAATATTTGAATCCTTTGGCGGTGGGGGAGTCATTGACTTTTCAATGCCGTCAAGACCGGCTTGCAAAACAGCCGCCATAACAAGATAGGGGTTAGCTGACGGGTCCGGGTTACGAAGCTCGATTCTTGTGCCGGCACCTCTTGCGGTGGGAATACGCACAAGGGGACTTCTGTTTTTAGCTGACCAAGCAATATATACGGGAGCTTCATAGCCGGGAACAAGTCTCTTATATGAGTTAACTATTGGGTTAGTTATAACTGTAATAGCCTTAATGTGGTGCATAACACCGGCAATAAAATTATAGGCAACACCGCTGAGTCCTGCGCTGTCATCGCTATCGCAGAAAGCGTTTACGCCGTCTTTAAAAAGGGAAATGTTAATGTGCATACCTGAGCCGCAAATTCCATAAACAGGCTTTGGCATAAAGGTTGCATAAAGGCCGTGGGAGTTGGCAAGGTTCTTAACAACATATTTAAAGGTCATAACATTGTCGGCGGTTCTGAGTACCTCATCATATTTAAAGTCTATCTCATGCTGAGCGATTGCGTTTTCGTGGTGTGAAGCCTCAATTTCAAAGCCCATTTTTTCAAGGCAAAGACAAATGTCCTTGCGGCATCTTTCGCCTCTGTCAACAGGGCCTAAATCAAAATATCCGCCGTGATCATAGGTTTTTGTTGTTGCCTTGCCCTGCTCGTCAAGATGAAAGAGGAAAAATTCACATTCCGGACCAACGCAACAGGTGTAACCCATGTCGGCAGCACGCTTTATAGCACGTCTTAAAACATATCTGGGGTCGCCCTCAAAGGGAGTGCCGTCAGCCTTATAAACGTCGCAGATAAGTCTTGCTGTCTTGCCTGAGGTTTCGTCCCAAGGCAAAATAACAAAGGAGTCAAGGTCAGGGTGAAGACTCATATCGCTTTCTTCAATTCTGACAAAGCCGTCAATAGATGAGCCGTCAAACATACAGCCGTTGCTAAGAGCTTTTTCAAGCTGACTGGTAGTTATGCTGACGCTTTTGAGCATACCGAGAATATCGGTAAATTGAAGACAGATGAAATCAACCTCTTCTTCTTTTGTTATGCGGATTATGTCCTCTTTTGTGTACTTTGCCATAACCTCTCCTCTTTCTTTGCAAAAATAACCTTATTATATACTAAATAACTATACCATTTATGGCGTGTTTTGTCAATGGCAATAAGGACAAAAAACAGCGAAGGAACAAAGGTAAAAATGACCTGATTTTTCCATGAGTTGCGACAAAAAATTTAAGAGAAAATATGCTATGATATAACTCCTTGCGAGATTTAGGTGAGCAGCGATTAATCGTCTGACGGTAAATATTGCCTGTTTTACCTTTTTTGGCCGATTATATTATATGATATTTCATATGTAAGTCAAAATGAGGGGTAATCTTTATTGCAAATGAATAAAAACGAAGAAAAATCTTCTAACAAAGTATACAAAGGCAACTGTGCATTTTAGATAATGTTGTAACAAAATCACAAATACTATTGAAATTTTCTTTTTATAGTGATATTATGATAAATGTAGTAATATAACAGTGGGTTATTATACTCATTTTAATGAAATAACAAAATAAAAGAGGTGTTATAATGGCGGATAAAAAAATTTCCGGTGATGATGTTGCCTTATATCTGTTCCACGAGGGCAACAACATTAAAGCCTATGAATATATGGGCGCACATAAAGTACCGGGCAAAGATGACCTTGTGTGCTTTCGTGTGTGGGCGCCCCATGCCGAAGGTGTCAGTGTTATAGGTGACTTTAACTCATGGGATGAAGACAAAAACAAAATGTCACTTATCAATGATGCGGGAACTTGGGAATGTTTCGTTTCAGGTGTAAAACAATATGACAACTATAAGTTCCTTGTCACCTCAAAAAACGGCAAAAAGACAGCAAAAGCTGACCCATATGCTTTCCATAGCGAAACAAGACCCGGCACAGCCTCAAAATATTATGAGCTGTCAGGCTATAAATGGAAAGACAGCAAGTGGCAAAGCGAAGCTAAAAAGAAAAATGTCTATGAGTCGCCTATGAATATTTATGAGGTACACGCAGGCTCATGGAAACTTCACGAGGACGGCAACCATTATTCATATATTGACCTTGCTCAGGAGCTTGTGCCATATGTTAAGGATATGGGCTACACTCACATTGAGCTTATGCCTCTTTCCGAGTACCCCTTTGACGGCTCATGGGGCTATCAGGTAACAGGCTATTTTGCAGCTACCTCTCGTTTCGGTACTCCCCACGATTTCATGCATTTTGTTGATGTGTGCCACCAAAACGGAATTGGCGTTATTTTAGACTGGGTACCGGCTCATTTTCCGAGAGACGAACACGGCCTTAGCGATTTCGACGGTGAGGCTTGCTATGAATATGCTGACCCGAAAAAGGGCGAACACAAATCTTGGGGTACTAAGGTCTTTGACTTTGGCAGAAATGAGGTTGTCTCATTCCTTATGTCTTCGGCAGTGTTCTGGCTGGAAAAATATCATATTGACGGTCTTCGTGTTGACGCTGTGGCCTCAATGCTTTATTTGGACTATGACAGAGAAGACGGTCAGTGGATAGCTAACAAATACGGCGGCAACGAAAATCTTGAGGCTGTTGAGTTCCTTAAAAAGCTTAACACAAATATTTTCAGAGACTTCCCTCAGGCGCTGATGATTGCCGAAGAAAGCACAGCATGGCCACTTGTTTCAAAGCCGGCTGATGTTGGCGGACTTGGCTTTAACTTTAAGTGGAATATGGGCTGGATGAACGATGCTCTTCGCTACTTCTCCATGGACGGCCTTTCAAGAAAATATAACCACAATTTGCTCACCTTCTCATTCTTCTACGCTTTTTCCGAAAATTTTATTCTTCCCATATCACACGATGAGGTGGTACACGGCAAATGCTCACTTATAGGCAAAATGCCCGGCGAATATGAAGAAAAGTTCAGTGGTGTGCGCTCATTTATGGGTTATCTTATTGCTCATCCGGGCAAAAAGCTCACATTTATGGGTCAAGAGTTCGGTCAGTTTATTGAGTGGAAATATGATTCCGGTCTTGATTGGCTTCTTTTGGACTATGAAAAGCACAGACAGCTCAAGGACTATATTAAAAAGTTAAACCATGTTTATCTTAAATACCCGGCATTGTGGCAGGTAGACTGTAGCTGGGAGGGCTTTAAGTGGTTCGTACCTGACGACAAGGATAACAGCGTTATAGCTTTCTCAAGGCGAGATAAGGACGGCGGTGAAATTGCCGCAGTGTTCAACTTTACACCTGTTGAAAGAAAGAAATATTCCTTTGGCGTGGAAAATGAGGGTGTATATGAAGTTATACTAAATTCCGACGCTAAAGAGTTTGGCGGCAGCGGCAGCGGTACCAAAACAAAGGTCACATCAAAGAAAGTGCCAATGCACGGCTATGAAAACAGCATAACAGTTGATTTGCCCGGCCTTTCGGCTATATTCCTTGTTCGCAAGGACAAGGTAAAAAAAGCTCCGACAAAAAAAGTCGAGAGCAAAAAAGAGGTTAAAGAGGCTGTGAAAGCGGAAATTCAACAGCCAAAAGCCGACAAAGTAGAGTCTAAGGCTAAAGAGACTGTTAAAAAAACAGTTAAAACAGGCAAAAAAAACTAAAACAAAAAAATAAATTATCCAAAGAAACGGAGGAAATATTATGGTAAAAAAAATTGAGTGCCTTGCAATGCTTCTCGCCGGCGGTCAAGGAAGCAGACTTGGCATACTCACAAAAAACATTGCAAAGCCTGCAGTTCCCTATGGTGGTAAGTATCGAATAATCGACTTCCCACTTTCAAACTGCATAAATTCCGGCATTGAAACTGTGGGTGTACTCACACAGTATCAGCCTCTCGAATTAAACGATTATATCGGCAACGGCGCACCCTGGGATCTTGACCGTTCCTATGGCGGTGTCCATATCCTTTCACCTTATCAGCAGATAAAGGGTACTCAGTGGTATAAGGGTACGGCAAACGCAATTTATCAAAACATTAACTTTATCGATCGCTATAATCCGGAATATGTTGCAGTGCTTTCAGGCGACCACATCTATAAGATGGACTATAATAAAATGCTTGAATATCACAAGGAAAAGGATGCAGCTTGCACCATAGCAATGCTGGAAGTACCTTGGGAGGAGGCTTCTCGCTTCGGTCTTATGTTTGTCAACAGCGACGGCTCAATCAGTGAGTTTGAAGAAAAGCCGAAGCATCCAAAGAGCAACAAGGCATCAATGGGTGTTTATATCTTCACATGGTCAAAGCTTCGCAAATATCTTATAGACGATGAAAATAATCCGAATTCAGGTAACGACTTCGGCCATGACGTTATCCCTGCTATGCACGAAAACGCAGAGCGAATGTTCGCTTATAAGTTTGACGGTTACTGGAAGGATGTTGGTACTATCGACAGCCTTTGGGAAGCTAATCTCGACCTTCTCAATCCGAAGGTTGACCTTGATTTAAGCGATGACAGCTGGAAAATTTATTCGAGAAACCCGGTTGCTCCGCCACACTTTGTGACCGCAAACGCTAAGGTTGAAAACTCAATGGTTGGTGAGGGCTGCTTTATTGAGGGTGATGTTGACTATTCGATTCTCTTCTCAAATGTTAATATTGAAAAGGGTGCAAAGGTCAGATATTCAATCATTATGCCCGGCACAACAGTTAAGGCAGGCGCAGTAGTAGAATATGCTATTGTTGCAGAAAATACGGTTATTGAGGAAAACGCTCATGTTGGCGAAAGTCCGGAAGAAATCGCTGCACTTGAAAACTGGGGCGTAACCGTTATAGGCGAAAAGGTAACCATTGGCAAGGGTGCGGTTATCAAAGCCAAGGAAATGATTGACACAGATGTAAAGGGGGAAGAATAAATGGCAGCTCCTAACGTATTAGGTATAATTTTTTCAAATGTTTATGATGATCGTCTGAGTGAGCTTACAAGCGCTCGTACCATGGGTTCGGTACCCTTTGCAGGCAGATATAGACTTATTGACTTTGTGCTTTCAAACATGGTCAACGGCGGTATAGCAAAGGTGGGTATCAGCACCAAGGCAAACTACAAATCTCTTATGGATCATATCGGCTCAGGCAAGTCATGGGATCTTTCAAGAAAGCGTGACGGTCTGACACTTCTCCCGCCCTTTAATATTACAGGCAACGACGGTTTATATAAAAACAGACTTGAGGCTCTTTGCGGTATGCAGTCCTTTATTGCAGACTCAGGTAAGGAATATGTTGTTCTTTCAGATTGCAATGTAATTTGCAACTTTGACTACGGCAAAATAATTGACGGACATATTAAAAGTGGCGCTGACATAACTATTGCTTATAAGCGTGGTGTTGTGCCAAAGTTAGATAACATTATGACCTTCGCCCTTGACGGAGATAGAATTACAAATGTTACCGTTGGCGAAGCCGGAACAACAGCCGGAGATTATTCACTTAATATAACTGTTATGAGCCGAGTTCTTCTTGAAAGACTTGTTTCTTCGGCAAGAGGTCAGGGCTACGACAGCTTTGAAAGAGATATTATAGCTAAAAATGTTTCTTCACTTTATATTAGAGGTCACAAAATTGACAGCTATGCAAAAACTATTGAGAGCCTTCAAAGCTACTATGATATAAGCATGGGACTGCTGGCAGGCGAATATAAAGACCTTTTCACAAAGGAAAGCTCTGTTTATACAAAGGTTCGTGACGATATGCCGGCTATTTACGGTGTATGCGCTAACGTAAAAAATACCCTTGTTGCAGACGGCTGTATAATTAAGGGTACTGTTGAGAATTGTATTCTTTTCAGAGGTGTTCAAATAGCCGAGGGTGCAGTTGTTAAAAACTCAATTATTATGCAGGACAGCTTTATTAGCTCAGGGGCAAAAATCAACTGTGCAATTCTTGACAAAAATGTTGTTGTAAAGCCCGGCAGAGAGCTTAGCGGTGCAGACAGCTATCCTCTTTATATAGGCAAGAACATTACGGTGTAAACTTAACAGAATAGGAGATTGACTATGAAAGTTTTATTTGTTGCAAGTGAAGCTCTTCCCTTTATGGCCAGTGGCGGACTTGGCGATGTTGCCGGTTCACTGCCTCAGGCATTAAGAAAAAGGCTTATCGGTTGCAGGGTTGTTATGCCCTTATATGACACAATTAAGCAGGAACTTAAAGACAAGATGACTTTTATTACAAATATCTCAGTTCCCGTTGCATGGAGAAGACAATATTGCGGAATATTCCAAGCAAAGCATGAGGGTGTAATTTACTACCTGATTGATAATCAATACTATTTCAAAAGAGACACTATTTACGGTCACTATGACGATGCGGAAAGATTCACTTTCTTTTCTCGTGCCGTGTTGGAAATTTTGCCTGTAATAGACTTTAAGCCGGACATTATTCATTGTAACGATTGGCAATCAGCTCTCACTCCCGTTTTTTATCATACCTTCTACAGCAAGGATCCCTGGTACCAAGGCATTAAAACTGTTTTCACCATACACAATATTCAATATCAAGGTACATATGGCATGGAGCTTATTAACGATGTTATCGGTATCGACCCTGCCGACACAAGCCTTGTTGAATATGACGGTGATGTCAACTTTATGAAGGGTGCAATTGAGTGCGCTAACAAAATAACCACTGTTTCCCCCTCTTATGCCAGTGAAATTCTTGACCCGTGGTACAGCCACGGACTGGACACTATCCTTCGTGATAAGCAGTGGAAGCTTCAGGGCATTTTAAACGGTATCGACACAAAAAATTATGACCCTGAAACAGACAGCGCCATTGAGATGAATTATAACAAGGATAACGCTAAAAAGGGCAAGGCTGTTAATAAAAAGGCTTTGCAAAGCGAAATGGGACTGCCTCAAAAGGCAGATGTGCCTGTAATTGGTATCGTGAGCCGTCTTGTGTCTCACAAGGGTCTTGACCTGATTAAAGGTATACTTGATGAGCTGCTTTACACAACAAATGTACAAATTGCCGTTTTAGGCTCAGGTGACTGGCAGTATGAAAACTTCTTTAAAGAGATGGCTGCCAAGTACCCGGAAAAATTAGCTATAAGAGTAGGTTTCGTTCCGGCTTTGGCAAGAAAGATATATGCCGGCGCAGATTTGTTCCTTATGCCTTCAAAGAGTGAGCCGTGCGGCTTGTCGCAAATGGTTG
The DNA here is from genome assembly GCA_964458915.1 of uncultured Faecalibacterium sp. Lineage (GTDB taxonomy): Bacteria > Bacillota > Clostridia > Oscillospirales > Acutalibacteraceae > UBA6857. The sequence goes on along the minus strand of CAYWKY010000003.1, from coordinate 11,318 downwards.
CCCTTCGATATGGCACAGTGCCTATTGTCAGAGAGACAGGTGGTCTTCGTGACTCTATTACAGACAGTGGCGACGGTGTTGGCAATGGTTTCACCTTTAAGACATATAATGCTCATGATATGCTGGGTGCAATTAAAAGAGGCATCGAAGCATATAGCAACAAGGAGCATTGGGATGAGCTTGTTATTCGTGCTCTTGAATGTGACTTCAGCTGGGGCAAGAGCGCTAACGAGTATATAAAAATGTATAAGCAGTTGTTAAAGGATTAAGGGATAAAATTAGCAATTAGCAATGTGCAATTAGCAATTGTGACCTCTCCGTCATTTTTGACGGAGAGGTCATCGATATGTTTACGGAGTAAACAATAAAAATAACGCAGAAGCTAAAAGCCTCTGCGTCATTTTTTTGCAATTAGTATGTAATTGTGTAGTCCTTTTCAAATGTCATACCAACCTCAGCGTTAAGTGTACCAAAGAGCTTAGCAACAACCTTGAGGAGGATGGGTGAAGTGTAGTTTGACCATGTCATGTGGCCTGAAGCCTTGTCAATCTTACACTTGATTACGCAATCATAATATTCAGCTGAGAAGCTCTGAACAACGAAGCCTGCTGCGTCCATAACGTCCTCTGTTTTGATAACTTCAAAAGCGGAAGCTACGCCTGTGCCTGCTGCCGGGTCAACTGATGTGTTGAGCTTAATTGTGATTTCATATTCTGAGCCGTTGTCAACGCAGGTAGCGTCTGCAACATCAGCTTCTGTGAGCTTACTTGACCAGCTCTCGCCGGGTACGGGGTAGGAAGCTACGATAGCAGCATTGTCGCCGTACTCAATAGGAGTCTCATCCTTTTTAAGGAAGGTTGAAATAAGGTTTGAACCAACTGACTGAAGAGCTGAGGGAACTACAAGCTTTTCTTCGTCGTGACGAAGGTCTTCATAGTTTCTGACAACTTTAGTTGCGTCTGTCTTAACCTTGTTTGCACTTTCGTTGAAGTATGCAACGATTTCAGCCTTTGACTGAGGTGCGCCGTTTGAGGGAGCTTCAGTTGCATCGGTATTGTCGCCGGCAGGAGCAGCAGTTGTGTCGCTGTCACCTGAGGGAGCTGTTGTGGGAGCTGCTGTTGTTGTAGGAGCTGTGGTAGTTGTAGGAGCTGTTGTAGTTGTTTCAGATGTGCTACCTGAATCAACTGCCTCAGTTTTTACATTCATAAAGGAACCTAAAATATTACCTGTTGAGAAAAGAACGATAATAACAAGAGCAATAGCAATTGCCTGCATAACATCGTCTTTCAAGAAGCTCCATGAGTTATTTGAATTGTTTTCCATAACCTGATTTCCTTTCCTTTTAAGATGCGCAAATATGTCAAGCGCATAATTTTTTATCATTATAGTACATTTTTATTCATTCTTCAAGAGCTAAAATATAAATAATTCGGGAATTTTGCAATTTTTTAAGTTTTTTTAAAATTTTAATCATTTTTCTTTTTCTTATCAAAACTTTGAAGTTTTTTATCTGACATATGGTAAAAGATGTTTTAATGTGGTATAATAAGCTAAGTATATTTTGACACATTCACCTTTTGGAAAGGATATTATATATTAATGAAAAGACTAAATAAAATTCCCCCTATATCAAAAGGGCATATTATAACCTGGTACATCTGCCGTATTCTTTTGTTTTTTTGGGGCGTTTGGGGTATGCTCCACGGCTACACCTCAGAATTTATTCAGGCGACCTTTGCGATTATTTTCACCCATTTATGGGATATGTTTCAGCTCTTCGGCGGCAGAAGCTTTATAACAAAATATCCTGCTTATATGCAGACTCTTCTCAATGTGTTTATTTGCTTCGGCTGTGTTGTTGGCACAACGCTCAACACTCGCACCGATTTTACAGGCATTGACATACCGGAGCATATTTTTGCAGGCTACCTTGCTTGTACCGGCGGTTTTGTTTTGTCCGAAATCATGCAAGGCGAAAAGCAACCCATTAAAATATCTGTTCAGGCTCTTTTTTCTTTAGGCTTTGCCGTTGCCATACTTGTGGGCTGGGAGTATTATGAATTTACTATGGATAGGCTTTACGGCTTTGTTATGCAGCACGGTCAGCTCCCTTATAGCTATGGACTTACAGACACAATGGTTGACCTTATGCTTGGTACCGGCGGCGCTTTAGCTGCAATGTTTATTGAAGCGTTTAGGCGAGTGGGCATTATCGGCGGCAAGGAAAGGCACGAGAAAAGAGCAAAATATTTAGCCGAACGAGCCGAGGTAAAAAAGGAAAAAATGCGTTTAAAGGCTCTGGAAGAGGAGCAAAGGAGTTAACATGAAACTTTCTGAAATATTAACAGGTCTTTCATATAATGTGGAAAACTTCTGCGACAGAGAAATTAAAGATATAGCCTACGATTCAAGAAAAAGCGGTGAGGATATTCTCTTTGTTTGCCTCGTTGGTGCTTTCACCGACGGCCACAAGTACGCTATGAGCGCCTATGAAAAAGGCAGTAGAGTATTTTTATGTGAAAAAGAGGTTTCTTTGCCTGACGATGCCCTGATTATTATGACCGAAAACACAAGAAGCGCACTGGCGAAAATCAGCTGTAACTTTTTCCGCCATCCCTCAAAGGATATAAGTGTTATCGGTATCACAGGCACCAAAGGCAAAACCACATCGGCTCATCTTGTGAAATTCGTTCTTGAAGCCGGTGGCATTAAAACAGGTATTATCGGCACTGTCGGTGCTTTTTATGGCGACAGGGTAATTCCTACGGTGAACACTACACCGGAATCCTATGAGCTTCAAAAAATGCTTCGTGAAATGGCAGACGGGGGATGTAAGGCAGTGGCTATGGAGGTTTCTTCCTTAGGTCTTAAACACCACCGTGTTGAGGGTACTCGCTTTAGCTATGGTGTATTTATCAACCTTTATCCCGACCATATAGGCACAAATGAGCATGACAGCTTTGAAGAATATGCCTATTGGAAAACTCAGCTTTTCCCCATGTGCGACAAGGCTATAGTTAATATTGATGACCCATTTTCACAAAGCGTTATAAAATGCTGTAAGGGTGATGTTATTACCTATGGCTATGATAATAAAGCTGACTATGTTTTAGAGAACGCTCAAAAGGTTAAACAGAGCAATCTGCTTTGTGTGGAATTTGATATGAAGGCTCTCGGTAAAGATAAAAACTTTACAGTGGCTTTGCCCGGTGAGTTTAACGCTCACAATGCCCTTATTGCTGTGGCATTAGGTAAGGAGTTTTCCGTAAAAGACGAGGATATTTCAAAAGGTCTTCGTGATGTCTTTGTCAAGGGCAGAGGCGAATTAGTACGAGAAAGCGAAGATATAACAATTATAATCGACTATGCCCACAACGGCATAAGCCTTAAAAGCATAATCGACACAGCGAAGGAATATCACCACAACAAAATTATAACTCTCTTTGGTTCTGTCGGTGGCAGAACTGAGTGTCGCCGTGAGGAATTAGGCACGGTTTCGGGCAAAATGAGCGACTTTACAATTATAACAAGCGACGACCCGGACTATGAAGACCCACAAAAAATATGCAACGAAATAGCTTCCTATTGCGAAAAAGCCGGCGGTGAATATATAGTTATACCCGATAGAGGCGAAGCAATAAACTATGCTGTTAAAAAAGCCCAAAAGGGCGATATATTAATTCTTGCAGGTAAGGGACATGAGCAGTTTATGAAATTTTGCGGTGAAAAAGTTCCCTTTAGCGAAAAAGAACAGGTACTTAAAGCTCTCAAAGAAAAGAAAGAAGGCATATAATGTATACATTCAAAAAAGAAAACGACCTTAAAGCCTATGACGATTTTATATGTGAAAACGGCGGACAATATATTCAGTGCAGCTTATGGCAAAATGTTAAAACAACATGGAATTGCACCTACTACAGCGGCTTTGATGGGGATAAAAGAATTCTCGCAGTTCTTGTTATGGAGCGTACTCTTCCCGTTGCCGGCAAAATATGGTACGCATCAGGCGGCGCTGTTTGCGATTATAATAACACAGAGCTTTTAAAGGAATTTACCGCCTTTATGAAAGCTGAAATGAAAAAGGGCGGTGCAACCTGCTTTATTATGGACCCACCTATTTCACTTCGTATAAACGGCGAAGATATGAGCCAGGGTCACAAAATGCACCGAGTGCTCACAGAGCTTGGCTATGAGCTTAACCCCTCAATTGAAAATTATACCTACAAACAGCCTGTTCAGCTTTTTGTACCCCTTTATGAGGGCGACACAGCGCTGACAGCGGAAAAAATACTTAAAAAGTGCGACAAGGGTGTTAGATACAGTATTCGTATAGGTGAGCAAAGAGGTTTAGTTGCTCACAGCTATACATATGAAGATGTTGAAAAAAATCCTCAAATAATGGACGACTTTATGGCTGTTATGCGTGACACCAGCGAAAGAGACAGCTTTGTTGAAAGAAACGGCGATTATTGCACAAAGCTTCTGCGTGAGTTTAAGGGCTTCAGCGACTTAAAATTAGTTTATTATGACAAAGACCTTGACGAAAAATTACAGGCAGAGCGTTTGCAAAAGAAAGAAAAGGCACTCTCAGAGCTTGAGGGCGCACACGAAAAGAAAGCAAGACAGCTTAATGAAATTATTGACAGCGTTGATAAGCAAACTGAGCATTTCAACAAGAGAATGGCTGAGGCTGAGGAATTTACAAAGGACAGACAAATCTGTGTTGCAGGCGGTCTTTCCATATACTACGCAGGCATGGGTTCATGTCTTTTCGGCGGAACAAGAAATGTAATAAGAAACAACACTCGTTCCAGCCATTATCTTAACTATCTCAGACTTAGCGAGAGCATTAAGCGTGGCTGTAAAATTCACGACTTAGGCTATGTTATTGTTAAAACACCTGAGCTTGACGGTGACGGCACATTAGGTGAGCTTATACCTCAGGATAATTTCAAGGGAATTTACGATTTCAAAAAGAGCTTCTCAGCGGATTATCACGAGTTTATCGGCGAATATATTTTAGTTGGCAACTCACTTAAATATTATTCCTATGCTAAGCTTATGCCCACAGCCAAAAAAGCAAAGATCAAGGCTATTAAAATGTTTAGAAGATAAAAAATACACAGGGGACAGGGGAACATAAATCACCTGTTCCTTTTGTTTATGACACTTTATTGTGAAAGAATAATAAGCTTAGGGATAAAAAATATTTCTCCTTTTTTAGGTATGCTTAAAGCATCTGTAATATACTTTAAGTGGAAAAGGAGGTAAGTTTTCCATGAATAAGACTAAAACTGTCCTTGTTTGTGTAACACCGCAGGAGTCTTCAAAACAGCTTGTTAAGTCAGGCAAAGCAATTGCCGAAAAACACGGCGCAAAATTAGAAGTAATATCAGTTCTGCCATTTGAGCAGGGGGAATATAAAATCGAGCCGCAGACTATAGAGAATCTTTATCAAACCGCCAGCAGTAACGGCGGTGAAATGGCTGTATATTTCAGCGATGACCCTATTTTAACAGTTTGCGCCCACATAGCCAAACGAAAGCCTTTGACACTTGTTACCGGCTTTCCCGGCGAAAAAAGCAACAATTTTATCGGTACTATCCACCTTTTACAGCCTGATATTCCTATCAGCATGACCGATAAAGACGGAACTGTTTATAATGTTCTGCCGCAGGAAGCAGTACAATGTTCTGCACACTAACAAAGATAAAACAGCATTGCTCAAGCTTTAGAGCAGTGCTGTTTTTATGTTTATTTACTTTATTTTATATTCTAACCTTGTGTAGTCGCCGCAAATGTTTTCGCCGGTAATAAATTTTCTTGCAGTAAAAATAACCTTATCATCATAGACTTGACAGTAATATCCTACACCGCAGTCTTGTATGCCGAAATTATTAGGCTTTCTGTAGCCGGGAATGCTTATGGAATAGACACCCTTTTCTTCGTTTAAAACTTCCGCTGTTTTTTCAAATATTCCACCGTGAAGATGTCCGTTTATGAAAAACACATTTTTATATTTTTCCATAGTGGCACGCACTTCATCGTTTTGCTTGCCCATGTCTCCGGTTTTCCACACTTCGGGCAAACCATGTGTAAAAGCAAAGGGCTGGTGACACATAACAAAGACCGGCTTTGAGTTTTGAGTGCCTCTGGCAAGCTCTTTGTCAAGAAACTGAATTTGCTCCTTAGAAATGTATGCCTTTTCAAGGACACGCTTTTCGGTACACAAAACAATAACCGTATAGCCGTTTATGTCATAGGAATAATAAATTTTTCCGTTTTTGTCTTTTAGGTACTCTGCCGTTTTATTAAGCAGGATTTTTTTATTTTTATTATAGAATAAGCGAGCGTCGTGGTTACCCATGGTGACAAAAATATTTTTAGTGACCTTTTGATTATCCAGCACACGGAAAAAACGGCGGTATTCTCTTGCGGTACCATAATCGGCAATGTCACCGGCCATAAGAAAGGCATCGAAGTTTTCGCCTGAATTTTCAAGGTCAACGAAGATGTTAAGAAGATTCTTTTCGGCGCTCTCTCTGTTTGGCAAGTGTGTGTCGGCAATAATCGCCATGGAAAGGCGCAGCTTTTCTTTGTCTTCAAAAATAATAGGGCAGTCCTTTTTTACAGTATATACAGTGTCATATTTGGGCGACAAAGCCTGAAACTGCTTAGCATATTTAGTTATTAAAACATCTAAACTCATAATTCTCTCCTAATTTTCGCTTTGATATTCGGTGGTTGCAGTATGTGATTTCTTTTTATAAGCCAATAGGATTATAACATTTGGTTTTGGTTTTTTCAACTATATTTAGTTTATACTGCCATTTATCGTCATTATGCAGTAAAGAGCAAGGTGATTTTTGTCCAAAAAGTCGAAATTATAAAACCTATTTGAAATGCTCCGCAATAAGTGTTAATATATAATAGATAAATTATGACGGAGGGATCTCTATATGAAAAAAACAATTGCATTGCTGCTGTCGCTGTTAATGATTATCAGTGTTATGGTGGTACCCGTAGGTGCAGTAGCGGTAAATGACTCTCAAAACGACATAAAAGTGAAAGCTTTAGAAAGTGCCTTTGTTGAGGGCGAAAACAGCCTTGTGGTTTTTGTTACAGGCATCGGACAAAGCTATTCATACCTTTTTGACGAGAGCTATACAAAAGATGGCGCTTTTGAAAATGGTACACTACAGGATTATGAAAACTATGCGCCTTTAATTGCTCAAGGTAAGCACAGCGCAAGATGGAACCTTTTTAATAGCTTCGATGAGGCTTTTTCAGACGGCAAGACTATTGGTACCCTGGTAAAGGTTGTTTTAAGATTACTCTTTTCATCTGTTATAAGAAAGAATGTTATTGATGAAAATGATGTGAAATCTCTTATAAAGTCACTTTTCCGCTTTAATCTTGTTGGGGAAGACGGCAACAGCGATAATAGAGTTGTTACACCGAGATATACTATGCCGGTTTCACAGTTCCCAACTGCTGTAAAGGAAGACGGTACATATCGCAGCGAAGCAAAGGAACGCTTTTATTCCTCAATTCCCTGCAAGGATATAGCTCAGGAAAAATTCGGTGAAAACTTTGAAGACTACCTTTATGTTTTCAATTACAGCGCATTTTCCTACACATCAAAAAATGTTTCGGGTCTTCATGATTTTATCGAAACCATTCTTAAAGAAAATAAGGTCAGCGCAAAAGATGTTGTTCTCGTACCCATGAGCATGGGCGCATCTGTTGTTACCGCTTATATGGACGCTTATCCGACAAGAAGCAGCAGCCATATCAGACGTGTTGTAAGCATTGTCGGTGCGTGGGACGGCAGCGATGTTGTTGCAGATTTGTTGTCGCAGCAATATTGCGATAACTCTGCCGAGCTTTTCTATAACGGCCTTATAGGTGAGCTTGTGGGCGAGCCTTGGGGATATGTTGTAAATATCGCTTTGAGACTTTTCCCGAAGCAGGTGTTAAGAGACTTTATTGATATGGCACTTAAGGCTTTATCTGAGGAACTGTTTTGCTCCACACCGTCGCTTTGCAACCTTATTCCCACAGACAGATATGATGAGGTAAAGCATCTGATTCACTCCGATGTTGTTAAGAATGAAGCTGATTCATTCCAGAAGGCTAAGAAAAACATAAGAGAGACTATGAAAGCTCTTGAAAATGAGGGCGTAACCTTCTCGTTTATTTCCGGCTACGGCTTGCCCTTTGGCGCAGTGACAGACGACTATAAAATGTTTGGCTTTATGAAAAGCGCACCGTTGACAAACTCAGATGAAATTATCAACATTGACTCAACAGCTCCCGGTACTTCATATGTAGCTCCGGGCAAGAGCTTTGACACCACAGCGGGCAGAGTACTCTCACCGGACGGCTCAATTGACATTTCAACCACATATTATAAGGATGCTACATGGTTCTTCTACAAGCAAAAGCATGAGCTTGAATATAACAACACAGCTTTATCTCTTGCAATTGAGCTTGCAACAGGCAACATAAAGACAGTTTCAGATTGCGACAACTTAGCTGAAGATGGATATTATTATCCTCAGTTTAACGAGGCAAGAAACCTTAAAAAGCTTAACAAAAACTATTTGCCTGACCTTGAAAAATATTGCAGTGAAACAGGTTATACTCTCACAGACAGTCAGAAAGCGACCCTTGAAAAAGCTAAGGCTATGACAAGAAGTACTGTGAACAGCTACGAAGCAGATAATGCTGTTATTGAAGAGGTTCGAGCTATGCTCATTGAGATAGGCGTTTATGGCAAGGACAAAGAGCCGAGTGATTTTGACAAGGTAGTTAATGATACTCTTAAGGGAGCAAACGATATTACATTTAAAATTTTCGGAGCTAAAGGATTTTTAGACTTCGGCATATAAAATATGTTAAGAAGTAGGTAACAGGAGACATAGGTAACAGGGGACAGGTACTTTTGTGTTGCAGAACACAAAAGTACCTGTCCCCTGTGGCTTCAAAAGTAGTTGTCCCCTGTGGTTTGCCCTTTTTGTCGATATGTTGCCTGCGGCAACTCGATATGAGAGCTTCGCTCTCTCGAAATGTTTGCCAAGGCAAACATTATAGGCGGGACACCCGCACCCGATTGAATCCTCAATTTTATTTTTATTATGTTAAAAAAGCTGTCTGCCCGGTGAAGGCAAGAATAAAATTATATAGTGTCCCTCGTTTCTTCACTTCTTGTTCACAAAGTACACAAAAAAGTATCAAAATGCACCAATTACTTCCCCGGTGATGTAATTGGCGAAAAACAGTTGACAAAAAAGGAAAAATATTGTAATGTTATATTAGAAAAAGTATATATTTTGGAGGAAACTTAAATGAAAAAAATAATATCCCTTTTATTAGCTGTGCTAATGATTTTTACAATGATGCTCCATGCTGTGGCTGTGGGTGGCGAAGAAAAGATAGTAAATGTCTATCTTAACGGCTACGGCGGTACTCTTTATGACGAAAACGGCAAGAAAATTTTTGGTATTGAGCTTGACCTTGTTGGCGGTCTTAAAGAAATCTTAGACGAAATGATAGTGTCTCTTGTTAAGGGTGAGCTGACAGGTAATTATGATGAGTTTTGCGATCAAATCTATAATCTAATCGCTCCGGCTTATGCTGAAGTAAAGCTTGATAAAAACGGTGAAGCAACTGACGATGCCGGCAATCCTTATTTAGGTCTCGGCTACGACCAACTTGAGCGTTTAGAACACATAAATGGCAGATATGACAACGGCTATTATCTTTTCGATTATGACTGGAGACTTTCATGCGAATATAACGCTGAGCTTCTCGAAAAGTATATCGGTCTTGTTATGGAAAAGGAAAACGCAACAAAGGTTAATGTTGTGGGCAGATGTCTTGGCGGTAACATTGTTTCAGCTTTCCTTGAAAACGCCTCTGAGGAATGCCTTGCAAAGGTAAATAAGGTTATAATGTACATTCCCTCAACTTACGGTGTTGATTTCCTTACAGGTCTTTTCACAGGCAAAATTGTTCTTGACGATTTAGCTGTTGACAACTATGTTAAGTATTCTCTTTCACGTAACGATATTTTAGGCGCAGGTGAAGAAGGCAGTGAGGTTGTTGAAATGCTTTCAACATTTGTCAGCTTTTTAAATGAGATTAAAGCTCTCGGTTTTACTCTTGATTCGGTACAAAAAACCTTGGATAAAGTTAAGGACAATGTTCTTGCAAGAACACTGCGTGATTCCTATGGCTCATTCCCTTCTTTCTGGAACATGGTAGATCCTAATGAAATTGAGTACGCTATTAACTTTGTTTTCCCGACAGATGAGTTAAAGGCTGAATATGCCGGACTCATTGAAAAGATAAGATCATTTAACCAAAATGTTCAGCTTAACGCTTATGACACAATGAAAGAAAGAGCAGAAAACGGCATTGACATTATGGTTATTTCTAAGTATAACTACGCTAATATGCCTTTGTCTGAAAAGCCCAGAGTACAGTCAGACAGTACCGCTTCAGTAACGGCAACATCATTTGGTGCAGTTACCTCAGATTTTGGCAAGGTACTTGACAAGAGCTATATTGATGCAATGGACGAAAAGGATAAGAAATATCTCTCACCTGACACAATGATTGACGCTTCAACCTGCCTTTTCCCTGAAAAAACATGGTTCCTTAAAAATCTTAACCATGCCGATTTCCCGGCTTGCGTTGATGAGCTTATTAATAAGTTCTTTAACAGCGAAGACATGACGGTTGATACATATAAGGAATATCCCCAGTTTATGAAGTTTGACAGCGAAACTGAGACGTTTTCACCTGTTACAGGTATTGACAAGGGCGATGTTCACGAAACCGGCTCCGACAGAAGATTCCCTGTTTTCATTCGCTTCTTTACAATGATAATTAATCTTATCACCAAGCTTATTAAGGGCGAGCTTGACTTAGGCTCAATATTTGGATGATAAAAATCGCGGGGCTGCAAAAACTTTTGCAGCCCCTTTTTTTAATTTAGGAGAGTGACATTATGGGCGAATTTATTTGTTTTGTTGTAATATTGGCGCTGGCACTCATTTTGCTTATTGTCTTTGTGGATATTCAAAAAGCTGAAAACGGTATCGAAGAACAAGCTACAGCTGACAAAAAAGATACCAGTGATAAAAAAGATACCAGTGTCAAAAAAGAGTATGAGGATATTAAAAATGTCGACTTTAAAACTCAGCTTAGATCTTTAGTTTTGACAAAGGAAGAAACTGACATGAGAGAGGAGCAACAAAGACAAGCCGCCTTGGAAGAAAAAAGATTAAGAAAAATAGCCTATCAAGAAA
>CAYWKY010000002.1:0-29729 GCA_964458915.1 uncultured Faecalibacterium sp. | reverse complement strand
TAGGCATTCTTTATACCTCCGATTAAATTATTTTACTTTGTAATTTCAAAGGGAATAAATTGTTGACCTTCCCTTTTAATTCAGAACATACACTTTCCTTTGCGCTGGTCATAATAACAGGCAAACCACTAAGACTGCTCAGCTTTTCAATTTCGCTTTGAGTTGAAAGAATATCGTCAGCCACAGTTTCCTCGCCTAAATTGGAGTTGTTTGCAATAGCAGTAAAATTAAGGTGAGACGCAACTTCAATCTCTCTCATTATCTCTAAAGCTTCCTCAGCGTTTCTCGTCAAAGGTCTGAAGAAATTGGCAACGAAAATCATTTCGTAGTCGTTTTCCTCTTTGATATAGGGTGCAAATCTGCCCAAAGCCACTGCACCAACATCGTCACCGCCTATATCCATAACAGCATAGGTGCTTTTGTCCTGCACTGCTCTATACATAGTCTGAGGCAAAGCGGGAATATCGAGATTTGAGCCTGCGAACTCCGAGCAAAGAAGCTCGATGCCTTTCTCTTTCAGCTCTTGTTCACTGTCCTTAGTGCGGAAATATGGGTTAACTATGTCTAAGTCCGCAATAACCACAGGGAGAGACATATCGCTTAATTTAATGGCATAATTAACCGCAATGTTAGTTTTTCCGCTACCGTAATGACCGGCAAAAAGTGTGATACGTTTTTTATTAAAATCCATATCTTTCATTATATGACAAATTCCTTTTATTTTCAATGATTTCTATGAAAAATATTAAAGTTTATTTCTTTGAATCTTACCGCTTATTGTCTTGGGAAGCTCATCACAGAAAACAACTATTCTCGGATACTTATAAGGAGCAGTATTTTTCTTAACATAATTCTGAATTTCCTTTTTAAGCTCTTCTGTCGGCTCAGTACCCTTAGTAAGAACAATACTTGCCTTTACAACCTGACCTCTGATTTCGTCAGGGGCAGCTGAAACGCCACATTCGAGAACATAGGGAAGCTCCATAATTACATTTTCAATTTCAAAAGGTCCTATACGGTAACCGGATGACTTAATGACGTCATCGATACGGCTAACATACCAATAATATCCGTCTTCGTCGCACCAAGCAGTGTCACCTGTGTGATACATTCCGTCATGCCAAGCCTCTTTGGTTTTTTCTTCGTCGCCATAATAGCCTTTAAATAAACCGCAGGGGATTTTCTTATCAGTACGAACAACGATTTCACCTGTTTCACCAACAGCGCACTCATTGCCGTCCGGATCAACAATTGCAATGTCATAACAGGGTACAGGTTTGCCCATTGCGCCCGGCTTCGGTGTAGTGCCAACGAGATTGCCTATTGTAAGAGTGGTTTCAGTCTGACCGAAGCCCTCCATGATTACGATGCCTGTAGCCTTCTCAAACTGATAGAATACCTCAGGGTTGAGTGCTTCACCGGCAGTGGTTGCATATCTGATTGATGAAAGGTCGTACTTTGAAAGGTCTTCCTTAATAAGCATTCTGTACATTGTAGGAGGCGCGCAGAAGGTGGTGATATGATATTTCGAGAACATGGGAAGAATATCCGATGCATCGAATCTGTCAAAGTCATAAGTGAACACTGCACCCTCACACATCCACTGACCGTAGAATTTACCCCAAAGAGCTTTACCCCAGCCTGTATCTGAAATTGTAAGGTGTAAGTCGTTAGGCTGAATTGAATGCCAATATTTAGCGGTTATAAAGTGACCTAAGGCATATTTATATGAGTGAGCTGCAATTTTAGGATAGCCTGTGGTACCTGAAGTGAAGAACATAAGCATTGTGTCATCGCCACAAGCGGTGTCCTCATTTCGAGGATATATGCTTCTAAAGCGCTTATATTCAGTGTCGAAGTTGTGCCAGCCATCTCTGTCTGCGCCAACAATGATTTTATTTTTAAGTCCTTCATAATTAGCGGCAGCCTTGTCAACGTGATTCGCTACATCGCCATCACCTGTGCAAAGAATTGCGCTAACGCCTGCAGCCTTAAAACGATAATCAAAGTCATGCTCAACAAGCTGATTTGTTGCAGGAATCATAACCGCACCGATTTTATGAAGAGCAAGAGCAGCTATCCAGAACTGATAGTGTCTCTTTAAAACGACCATAACTCTGTCGCCCTTTTTGATGCCGAGAGAAATCAAATAGTTTGCTGCACGAGCAGATTCCTTTTTCATATCCTGATAGGTGAATCTTCTCTCTGTTTTGTCGCCGGAAATGTGGAGCATTGCAAGCTTATCGGGGAACTTGTCAGCAACAGCGTCAACAACATCGAAGGCGAAATTAAACTTTTCTTCGTTTTTATATGTGAGCTTTTGAAGAACACCATTTTCGTTTTCTTCTGTCTCAATAAACTTTTTAATTACAAGGTCGTGAGATGTTTTTGAGGTTACAAAAGTCTCTTGAATCTCCTGCTCAGTTGCGCTTTCGTCTGTAATAACAACAGCAATAAAGGTGCAATCCTTGCCGTCAACAGCTATCATGCCGTGAGGAGTGGAGCTTTTATAATAAATGCTGTCGCCCTCTTCAAGAACCTCGGTGTGGTTACCGACACGAACCTTAAGCTTGCCGGAAAGAATAAAGTCAAACTCCTGACCCGGATGGGTAATTGTATGAATAGGCTTATCCTGAAGCTCAGCTCTGTATTCGTATTTAGCAAGGTAAGGCTCACCAAGCTTATTTCTGAAAAGCGGGGCAAGGTTGTTAATTTCAATGCCGTCCTCTTTTGAGGTGATTCTGCCCTGACCTCTTCTTGTTACTGTGTAAGAGGAAAGGTTGCTGCTCTTACCTTCGAGCAGGTCAGTTTTTCCGATTCCAAAAGCTTTAGCACATTTGTGGATAAAGGAGAAGGGAAAATCAATTTTTCCGGCTTCATATTCTTTGTACTGCTCTGGTGTGCAATCGGTTTTTTCAGCCATTTCTTCCACTGAGAAAGCGCAAACATCACGCATTTCTTTTATACGGGAAGCAACTTCCATAAGTTGGTTATTCATTTCCATCGTTTTAACCTCCGGCAAAAAATTTTTAAAAATAAAAAACTCGTCTCAAAGAAAAACTTTGAGACGAGTAATAAACTAAATAATACCCGCGGTACCACTCAAATTGCGATTAAAAATCGCCACTTCAAGCTCTATCAAGCTCTATGCATTAACGTAGCAATCACGAAGGGCATCTACTAATTAATTAAAACTTTCGGACCCTCAGCTCGGAAGTGATAGGATTATGAAGTTCGGTTATGCTGACTTTACACCGCCGTCAACTCTCTGTGAAAACTTTCCTTCGTCCGTCTTCGTCATAGCTTTTATATTGAATTTTTACTTATTTTAGCACTTTAGTTTTAAGCTGTCAATAGTTTTGTCAGATTTTTTTAATTTTGTCTAAACCTTACAAAAGTCGCTTTATCAATTTAAAGTCCTATTGTGTTTTTATCTATAGAAAACAGCTTCATAGCGTTTTCATAAAGAATTTTTCTGTTATCTTCCTCAGACAGATTCATCTCGAAAAAGCTTTTAAGCTCATCGGAGTGGCTCCACATGGGAAAGTCAGTGCCAAACAGCACCTTGTCGCTGCCATATGCCTTAACAAGCTCGGCACATTCCTTTGCCGTAAGCCAGTTAAAGGTAGATGAACAGTCAACATAAAAATTATCAAATCCGCAAAGCTTTTGCGCCGCCTCTTTCCAGCATGACCAGCCGCCAAAATGTGCGCCGATTACGGTTAAGTTAGGATACTTTTCCAAAACAGGCTTAATTCTGTCCGGGTTAGAATAATCGTACCGTACATCACCTGTGTGAATCAATATTGGCAAAGTACCCTGACAAAGCTCATAAATCTTGTCGCATTTAGGCTCATCAGCCTTAAAACGCTGAAAATCAGGATGAAGCTTTACACCCTTTAAGCCAAGGCTTTTAATCTCGGCAATATCTCTTTCAATGTCGTCACTATCCGGGTGAAGAGTACCAAGACCGGTCATTAAACCGTTGCTTTTCTTAACACACTCAGCAATAAAGCTATTAATAGAGTGAACCTGATGAGGCGTTGTTGCAACGGAAAAAATTATGAAATGTTTAACACCACAGCTTTTTCCGCTGTCAACAAGAGTTGAATATCTTCCGTCATAGCCCATATTAATATGATAAAAGGAGCTTATACCCTTGACTGCTTTAACCGCAATTTTTTCCGGGTAAATATGACAATGACAGTCAATTATTGGGTAATCCATTAAATTTCGCCTTCTTATGCAGTTTCTACTGAGTTTGCTTTTTGAAGTCCGTACTTCTCGATAGCATCCTCTCTCATCTTGTACTTTAAGATTTTACCGGCTGCATTCATGGGGAATGAATCAACAAAATCGATATACTTTGGCACCTTATGCTTTGCCATATGGTCACGAACATACTGCTTCATTTCATCGATAGTCATTTCCTCGCCCTCTTTAAGTACGATACAAGCGGCAATTTCTTCGCCGTACTGCTCGTCGGGTACACCGATTACCTGAACATCGCTGACCTTCGGATGAGTGTAAATAAATTCTTCGATTTCCTTAGGATAAATATTTTCACCGCCACGAATAATCATATCCTTAAGTCTGCCGGTGATTTTATAGTTACCTTCCTCAGTTTTGCAAGCAAGGTCGCCGGTATGAAGCCAGCCGTCCTTATCAATTGCGCTCGCTGTTGCTTTGGGCATTTTATAGTAACCCTTCATAATGTTGTAGCCTCTTGCCACAAACTCGCCTATTTGACCTACAGGAAGATCCTCCCCTGTTTCAGGGTCAACAATTTTACATTCGATTTCAGGCAATGCTCTACCTACTGTTGCAACACGAACCTCAAGAGGATCATCTGTTGAGCTCATGGTACAACCGGGTGAAGCCTCAGTTTGACCGTAAACGATTGTAATTTCTTTCATGTGCATTTTTTCAACAACGTCTTTCATTGTTGCGATTGGACAAGGTGAACCTGCCATAATACCTGTTCTCATATATGAGAAATCTGTCTTCTCAAAATCGGGATGCTCAAGCATAGCGATAAACATTGTCGGTACACCATGGAAAGCAGTAATTTTTTCCTGATTAATGCAGGCAAGTGACGGCTTCGGTGTGAAATAAGGAATTGGGCAAAGGGTTGCGCCGTGAGTCATAGACGCTGTCATAGCAAGCACCATGCCAAAGCAGTGGAACATAGGAACCTGAATCATCATACGGTCTTCAGTTGAAAGATCCATTCTGTCACCGATGCATTTACCGTTATTAACAACATTATAGTGTGTGAGCATAACGCCCTTGGGGAAGCCTGTTGTACCTGATGTGTACTGCATATTGCAAACATCGTTCGGGTCAACATTCGCAGCGATTCTGTAAACCTCCTCAACAGGAACATTCTCGCTTCTTTCCATAGCTTCTTCCCATGTCAGACAGCCTTTCTTTCTGAAACCAACTGTAATAACATTGCGAAGGAAAGGAAGTCGTTTACAGTGAAGAGGTTCGCCGGGCTTAGTGTTTTCAAGTTCAGGACAAAGCTCGCTGATAATATCTGAATAATGTGAATCTCTGTAGCTTTCAATAAGAACAAGAGTATGTGTATCTGACTGCTTGAGCAAATATTCAGCCTCGTGAATCTTATATGCGGTGTTAACTGTTACAAGAACTGCACCGATTTTTGTTGCAGCCCAGAATGCAATGTACCACTGAGGGATATTAGTTGCCCAAACAGAAACGTGGCTACCGGGCTTAATGCCCATTGCAAGGAATGCTCTGCAGCACTCGTCAACATCATCTCTAAACTCAGAATAAGTTCTTGTGTAATCGAGTGTTGTGTACTTAAAAGCATATTGGTCAGGGAACTCCTCAACCATTTTATCAAGCACCTGAGGGAAGGTCTTTTCTATAAGAGCTTCCTTTTTCCATACATATTTTCCGGTATGGCGGTTGTTATAATAAAGGTGATTTTTCTTTCTGGAGGTTGACTTAAACTGCTTCATATACTCGCTGAAGTGACCGAGAATAACATCAAGCTCGTCAAGGTCGCTCATCCAAGCCTTATCCCAATCCAAAGCGATATAGCCTCTGTAGTTAATTGAAGCAAGAGCGTTAACCATAATCTCTGTGGGGATTTCACCCTCGCCTAAAAGATGATATTCGCCTTCGCTGTAGTCCTTAATATGAACGTGCTTTATATATGCGCCAAGATTTGTGATAGTTGTTTCAGGGTCCTCACCCTTAACAAAATATGTGCTGTACATATCCCACATAGCACCAATTGTGTCACATGAGAACTCCATTATAACATCACGCAAAACGCTTGTATCAGCGAAAATACCCTTAGTTTTAAAAAGTACGGTTACATCCTTTTCCTCTGCGTATTGATTAATTTCTCTAATAAGAGAAATTACATTTGCTTTTGCGTTTTCGTTTTCATCTGCGGCATAAAGAGCGATATAGGGTACTCTAATGCTTGAAGCAAAATCGATATAGGCTTTAACCTTTTCGGCTGTTTCACTAACACAGTCGATTGCAATGTCATCATTATAGCAAACACAAGGTACGCTAAGATTTTTATCTTTCATTGAGCGAATTGTTGCACCGCTGTTGTACTTGTCAAACTCACCGTTTTTATTAAACAATGCCACATTGTTGTCGGGGCAAAGGTCAATACCCTTAATGCTGTTTTCTGTGGCTAAATCTATGAATTCCTGCCATGAGCAGTTTTCCCAACCTTTAACTGAAAAAGAAAGCTTCATCATTGTGATTATACCTCCTCATAAACTATCTTGTTGATAGCGTTAATATATGCTCTTATGCTTGCGCCGATAATGTCTGTTGAAAGTCCCTTACCTGAATAAAGCTTACCGTTTGAGCGAAGCTTAACAATAGCTGAACCCATTGCCTCTTGTCCTTCGGTTACGGACTGAATCTGGAAATCGTCAAGCTCATAGCGATGACCGATTATCTGTTCAACAGCAAGGAAAGCTGCATCAATTGGGCCGTCACCGTTTGCAAGGCCTCTAATTGTTTCGCCATTCTTCTTAAGTGTTATGTTGGCTGTTGCGCTGATAATATTGCCGCTGTTAATAACATAGCTCTCAAGAGTATATGTCATAGGTACTTGAAGCGCAGCGGAAGCGATAATAACATCAAGCTCTTTGGCTGTTACTGTCTTTCTTGTGCTGATACGCTTAAATTCGTTATATACATTTGAAATATCTTCTTGTGATAAATCATATCCGAGAAGAGCAATAGCCTTGCTAACCTCTGTAATATCATCATGCTCGCTGAGAACAAAATCCTCACCTGAATCTGAAAGGATATGCTCGAAGGGAGAGTTTTTGCTGCGCTTTGCGTTTACAATCCAGTCGATTTGCTTTGCAACCTTATGGAACTCAGTGGTTCTCACGCCTGTTGTGCAACCGAAGCTGTCGCCGTGGGTGCGAATAATTTGGCAAATTGATTCCATTGAAGCTGTCTCTTTGCTGGCAACAGAAGAAACCTTAACAACTGAAGCACCGGCTTTAATAGCTGAAATTGAGCCTGCACAAGCCATTTCGATTTCATTGCTGCACTGCACACCAACTGCAATATTTTCGCAAGCGGGAACATTTTTAATAAGATCTGAAATGAAATCAGAAATTTCATCGGGGAACATTGTGCCGGCAGTGTCACAAACTGTAACTGTTGTTGCACCGCTTTCGATAGCACACTCAACTGCCTTATAAAGGAAGTCAATATCGCTTCTCGTTGCATCGTCTGCAATAAACTCAACATCCTCACAAAGAGCTTTTGCTCTTGAAGTCAAGTCCTTTATCATTTCAAGCACTGCATTAGGCTTTTTGCCGCAAATATATTCCATTTGTACAGTTGAAGTTGGAACCTGAATTTGAATACGGGGCTTTTGAGCAGCTTTAAGAGCCTGCGCTACCCTTTCAACATCGCCGTTTTGAAGATTAACGGGAACTGCAACAATACTGTGAGTTACGCATGAAGCGACAGATTTGATAAGAAGCATATCTGTTTTTTCTTTTACGATTGCCGGAAGCTCAATAACGCTCACATGAATTTTGTTAAGAAGTTTTGCAATTTCAATTTTCTCTCTGAAACTGAGGGTGTAATCACCTGATTTCGCAGACTGCTTAAGCGTAATGTCTGAAACTGTTAATTTTTGCATTTTGTTTGCTCCTTTTAAACAATTTATCACTTTTGCATCGAGAATTTACATAGCACCTTTTTAGAATAATAAAAAAAGTCCTTGAAGTTACTCTCGTAACCTCAAGGACGAATAAACTATTCGCGGTACCACCTTGATTACTGTAAAAACAGTCACTCTTCAAAGCTCAAACAAGCTTTTAGCCATGATAACGGGGCATCCGGAACCGCCTACGCAACATTTAAAGTGTTCAGCAGCTCTGCTCAGAAATGAGACTGAATTAACTCTTTGTATCGGTTCGCACCAAACACCGACTCTCTGAAAGCAGAAGATGGAAATTCATAATTTCGTCAACGCATTTGTGATATGTGAGTATATTATCACTTTAAGCGGTAAAAGTCAATAGTTTATTTGTAAAAAAATTTAAAACTAACTAAAATCTGACATTTTTTATCTTCCGACTTTATGTTTACTCCCTTGGCGGCTGACAAATAAAGAAACGCAGGCACTAACCCGCGTTCCAAAATAATTATCTGAATTTTTCCATAGTTTCGGTCATAAGCTGTCGTCTAATGATTGTATAGCTTATATCACCTGCATTTTTAACTATTTCGTCTGCGAGTAGCGACGGGTTAACATTTGTCACCGAACCGGCAGGCAAAATAAGATTAAGCTTTACTCTGTCGCCGTTGGTGCTAATATTATACTGCTTGATAAACTCAATAAGATTAATATCCTTTAACACCTTGTGACGGCCTTTTTTGCCAAGCTTTTGAACGATAAGCTCATTTTGTGAAAGCATTTCTTCAATTAAAGTCTTCACGCTTTGAGCCTTGTTTTCACAGTCGAAAAGTATATCAAACTCACCGTAGCAAATATGCTTCGGGTCATAAACCGGCTCATCGACACTGATTATTTCAATTCCCGGAGGCATTGCACCTTCCAACATATGAAAAACTTCCTCATTGGTGCTGTCGCCCTCAATTCTTATATCCATGCTTTCGCAAAGGCTTTCCATACCCAAGGATAATGGCAAAGAGAAAGTCATATATGGGTGTGGATTAAAGCCCTCGGTGTACCAAAGAGGTACCTTAGCACGTCTGATAGCTCTCGTCATTGCCCTCATCAAATCCAGATGTGACACATAACGGCTCATACCCATTTTTTTAAACCATATTCTTACACAGCGCATCGCATTTACCTCCGTTAAGTCTGTTGGTACCGCAGCCTGCACACTTGATTCTGCAATGCGGTGTAGTTGAAGAAGCAAGTGCTTTTTCGTTTTCGTCTATAAGGAACTGCTTTCTAATGCCGTAATCGAGGTGATCCCAAGGTAAAACCTCACTGTATTCTCTTTTTCTGCTTGTGTAGAAAAGAGGGTCGATTCCGCACTTTTCAAAAGCCTCCATCCAAACGTCAAACAAGAAGCTATCGTCCCAAGAGTCAAATTTACAGCCATGCTTCCATGCGTACTCAACAACATCGCAAAGCTTTCTGTCGCCTCTTGCAAACACACCCTCTAAAAAGCTAATGTTAACCTTATGATAGCTAACGGATATTTTCTTAGTTTTTACACTTGAAAGAAGGTGATTTTGTTTACTAATAAGCTCATCTATAGTGTTCTGACTAGCCCACTGAAAGGGTGTGAAAGGCTTCGGCACAAAGGAAGCCACACTAATATTGACCTGAACACCTTTACCCTTAGGTCTGTCAGGATTATTATAAAACTCGCCGACCACCTTTTGAGCAAGCTCTGCTATGCCGGCAACATCGTCGTAAGTTTCTGTTGGCAAACCAAGCATGAAGTAAAGTTTAACGCTTGTCCAGCCACCGGAGAAAGCGTTTCTCGCTGTTCTGAGCATTTCTTCCTCGGTTACATTTTTGTTTATAGCGTCACGAAGTCTTTGTGTACCGGCCTCAGGAGCAAAGGTAAGACCGCTTCGTCTGACTTTTTTCAGATGCTCCATAAGCTTTTCGGAGAAATTGTCAACTCTAAGCGATGGCAAAGCAATATTGACCTTGTAGTCCTCAGTCCAAGAAAGAAGCTTACCCATAAGCTCCTCAAGCTGAGTGTAATCGCTTGTGCTAAGTGAGGACAGGGATATTTCATCGTAGCCTGTGCTTTCACAAAGCATTTTGCATTGCTCGTTAATTGTATCAGGGCTTTTCTCTCTAATTGGACGATAGATAAAGCCGGCTTGACAGAATCGGCAGCCTCTAATACATCCTCTGAGAATTTCATGCACCACTCTGTCGTGAACGACCTCAACAAAGGGTACAATAAACTTATCGGGATAATGTACCTTATCAAGGTCACTTACAACACGCTTTTTGACCTTTTCCGGCACACCGTCTTTAGCTACGGTACACTTCACTGTACCGTCATCATTATAAGCTACATCATAAAGTGAGGGTACATAAACACCGCCAATTTGTGAGGCACGAATTAAAAACTCCTTTTTGCTGACACCTTCTTTTTTACAAGCAATAAGCAAATCTATAACTTCATTAGTTACATCTTCACCGTCACCTAACATAAACAAATCAAAGAAATCAGCCATAGGCTCCGGATTGCAAGCGCAAGGACCACCGCCGACGATAAGTGGTGTTAAGCTTTCTCTGTCGCTGCTTCTAATTGGAATACCGCCTAAATCCAGCATATTAAGAACATTGGTATAGGACAGCTCATATTGAAGAGTGAAGCCTATCATATCAAAATCTGTTAAAGGGTCACCGCTTTCAAGAGCAAAAAGAGGAATGTTTCTTTTTCTCATTTCAGCTTCCATATCGTGCCACGGGGCAAAAACTCTTTCGCACCAAACATCATCACGAGCATTAGACAGAGAATAAAGTATCTTAATGCCTAAATGTGACATTCCTATTTCATAGCTGTCAGGAAAGCAAAACGCATAGCGCAAATCGACCTTGGTTTTATCCTTAACAATGCTGTTAAGCTCACCGCCGGTGTAACGACCCGGCTTTTGAACGAGAGGTAGAATTTTTTGAACTTCTTTACTTATCATTTATTTAACTCCATTTCTTAAAGAGAGTGATTATATATAAATATACTGTCACCGCAATCAAGCTGACATTCACCTTAAAAAAAGCGGTATATATACAGCAAGCTACCGCTAAAACATTAACAAATATAAAAGAAATAATGTTAAGCGTCTTTTCCGCACGCTCACACTCAAGCTTTATCATTAACCAGCTTTTTAAAGCTCTGCCCATATCGAGAACCTCAATGGGAACACAGTTAAAACAAGCAATGAGCATATTTATAAGCGCAAACATCAGTGAAAGCTGATTGCCTATAAAATAATAATACATTATCGACAGAAAAGCAAGCACTAAATTAATTATAATTCCGCCAAGAGCAACCAAACTCTCTTTTTTATAAGAAAGTGTAACATTATTTACCTTTTCTATTCTAACTCCAAAAGCTCCGAAATCAACGCTGAGTATTCTTTGTTTAAAGGCTAACATAAACAAGATATGTCCTAATTCATGAAGCAGTGACGACAAAGCGCACATCAAAACAATATCTTGACGGCAAAAAATAAACATTAATGTCAGCACAAAAACAAAAGAAAAATTTAAGCGAATTTGAGTTCCTTTAATATCAACTGTCATTTTCGAGAATATAAATCGGGTTGTATCTTATATTGTTTTTTCTGATTTCAAAGTGAAGATGCGGGCCGGTGGACCAGCCTGTTGTGCCAACCTTGGCGATTGTCTCTCCTTGCCTTATGACCGCACCCTCTTGAGCCAAAATTTCACTGCAATGGCAATAGAAAGTCACAAAGCCGTCGTCATGAGAGAGAAATATATATTTGCCGGCTCTGTCGTCCTCGCTGACTTTCGTTACAACACCCGAATATGCCGCGCGGATTTTGGTACCCTCGATTGCGGCAATATCAATTCCTGTGTGAAAAGAAAATTTGCCTGTAATTGGATTTATTCGGTAGCCGAAATAGGAAGTATATCTTCCGTTTTCTATGGGTTTTACAGCGGGAGAAGTAACCTTAAAGCGGGCAAAGCTCGTATTTTCAGCCGCTTGATAAATTTCCAAATCTTCTCCGCCGGTACCATTAAGCTGCGAATTAGTAGTATTTTCCATGTTTGCTTTTGTAGTTTCTTCTGTTGTAGGCTCGCTATTGTTTTCTTTTTGCGAAGTAGTGTTTTCGTTCTCATTCTTCAAAGTCACACTGTTGCCGAAAACCTGCCAAGTACCATCAGAAGAAAAATAGCTTTTAACAGAAGCAATTATTTGGGAGGTGTCAAACATTTCATTGCCGATATAATTCATTAGCTCACTTTTTGCCTTTTGTGAGGGAGAAATCATTGTAATGTATATTAAAAACAGAAGTCCTGCCCCAATAATTTGACAAATCATGACCATTGTGTAGTAATCCTTTTTCTCTTCTTTCTTTGCTTTTTTTGTCTGAACTGAATCTTTCATAAATATCACCGATAAAATATATGAATTCTTTCTCTTAAAAATTCACCGAAAATTATTTTGATTACCTATATTATAAAAATGAAAGCCCATCTAAAATTAGAAATTTATTCCTCTTTTTCAAGCAATTTATTGACTATTTCGTCTGTAAATGATATTATGATATACAAATAGCTTTGTAGTGTTAAACAAAGCAAAATTGAAAGCGGAGGTATACAAAATGTTTTCAGACTTCAAGTCAGACGGTTTTATGTATCTTTTGATTCTTGCCGTAATCATCTTTGTTTGTGCGCAGGCACTTTTCTTTATGAAAAGAGCATGGGCAAGAGGTAAGGAATTAGGTATCACAACCGACAAACTCAAAAGCTCAGTAACATCAAGTGCAATTTTCTCATTTGCACCCGCAATAGGTATTGCAGTTACTGTTATCACACTCTCAGTTGCTTTAGGCTATGTTCTTCCCTGGATTAGACTTACTGTTATCGGTGCTATTCAGTACGAAACAACAGCCGCTATTGCAGCTCTCGAAGCAGCCGGTATGTCAGGCGGTATTTCACAGCCCATAACTGACCCTGAAATTTTTGCCGCTATCGCTTGGGTTATGACAATCGGCAGCGTTCTCCCCCTTATCGTCCTTCCAATCGTTCTTAAGAAGATTCAAAAGAGCGTTTCAGATGTGGCTTCAAAGAACGGCAAATGGGTTGATGTTATGACAGCAGCGGCTTTCATCGGCCTTATCGCAGCGTTTATCGGCAGAGGTCTTGCCGGCAAAGGCTCTGAAACAGAAAACATAATCGGTGACGGTGCCGGTGTGCTTTCATTAACAGCTCTTATTTCTTCAATTGGCTTCATGCTTATTTTCACACTTATTAACAAGAAGCTTAAAAAGAACTGGATTGATGCACTTGCAATGCCCTTAAGTATGGTATTGGCAATGGTAGTTGTTGTGCTTGTTAACTCATTCCTGCCCGAAATTGCCGCAATTGAGTGGCGTTATTAATCGAAAGGAGATGTATCATCATGAATAAAACTTACATGGATAAAGTACATACCTGGGGCAGAATTTGGTGTATCGCTTCACTTATTTTCTTCCTTTGTATTCCTGCAGCAATTTGTATTCATTTAGATGTATGGCCAAGAGCTGAAATTGTTGGTAAGGGTCTCGCTTCAATCGCATTCTTCTTTGTTACCGGTATTATTGAGGTTATCGCTTATTCACCTATGCTCGGTGCAGGCGGTTCATACCTTTCATTTGTTACAGGTAACATTATGAATCTTAAAATGCCTTGCGCTCTTAACGCAATGGAGAACGCAAAGGTTAAAGCAAACACAGAAGAGGGTGAGGTTATCACCACTATCGCTATTTGCTCATCAATTATAACAACCACAATCGTTATCGCCGTGTTTGTTATTATCTTTGCTCTTAACCCTCAATTTTCAGAGGTTATGTCAAGCGATACATTTGCGCCCGCTTTCCAGCAGGTTACATACACAATCTTCGGTTCCCTTGCAGCAACCTATTTTGTAAAGCACTGGAAGATTTCCATATTCCCCATTGCTGCTATTACAATTCTCCTTGTGTTTGTTGACCCCGGCATCGGTGTTCTTATCCCCGTTGGCGTTATTCTCTCAATGCTCGGCGCACACGTTATGTATAAGAAGAATCTTTTAAATTGAGTTAAAGCTAAATAAATTTCACCCTGCTCTAAACTGAGCAGGGTGATTTGTTTATCTGTAAATATGTAAATCCATAAGCATAGGATTCTTTCTCGACTGTGTTGGAACTATAAGAAGCTCATCGGTTGCAACCGGTCGTCTGAGCTTTATAATCTTTTTAGAGCCTACAACAGTACCATTATAAATTTCTTTATATTTATTGTTTTTCTTACAATAAACCTTAAAGCTTTCAACTCTTTGACTAAAACGAAGGTCTTCTCTAAATGATATTATAGATACCTTTTCGTTACCACTAAGCTTAACCTTTAAAGCGGCTTCATCTTTTTGGAAAGAGAAGCTGTTTTCTTTTATCTTTCTTTCCTTGTCGTCAAGCTTCATCATAGCGCAGCTATAATCTTTAATTTCGCTTTTAAAAGGCTCAGTAATAAGAGAAGTGAACTTCTCTAAGGTTGCGATTTCTCTTTCGTTTATAAGTCCTGTTTTGTCAGGCGGAACATTTAAAAGCATTGAGGCGTTACCACCGACGCTCTTAAAATAAATTTTTGCAAGATCCTTAGCAGTT
This sequence comes from uncultured Faecalibacterium sp., assembly GCA_964458915.1. Taxonomy (GTDB): domain Bacteria; phylum Bacillota; class Clostridia; order Oscillospirales; family Acutalibacteraceae; genus UBA6857. Next base: position 14,885 of record CAYWKY010000002.1, on the reverse strand, counting down.
CTTTGTCTTTTAAAACGATAATATTTATTATCATGATAGAACCATCCTAAATTAATGGAAACGTCTGCTTCGGCAGGCTTAAATATTAAATCACGATATTTTCTTAAAAGCTGACGTGAGCCTAAATCCTCGTCCACATCGGCTGTTTGAGCCAAAGCAGCCGCCTGCTTTTCGCTTTGCTGCGAAGCAGCCATAATTTCGTCATTTGAAGCATTACCGTAAGGAATAACACTCCATTCGCTTTTTCGTACCTTGCCACCCTCGTTGCCTATCCATCTAACATCGGGGCCACATATGGATATAACTGCTTTGGGCTGAAGCTCTCTGATTACACTATAGTATCTATCCCAATCATAAACCTGCTTTTTACCGCTTGGACCTTCACCGCAAGCGCCGTCAAACCAAAAGCAGAATATCTCACCATAATTTGTCGCAAGCTCTGTGAGCTGATTTACAAAATGGTCGTTATATTCATCTGTACCGTAACGACTATCATATCTGTCCCAGGGTGAAAGGTATATACCAAGCTTTAAGTCAAACTTCTTGCAACTTTCGCTGAGCATTTTTACTATATCTTTGCCAAAGGGTGTGTGCATAACAGTGTGGTCAGTATATTTGCTGTCAAAAAGGCAGAAGCCGTCATGATGCTTTGCTGTTATAACTATACCTTTACTGCCTGTTTTTTTAAGCACACTACACCACTGATCAGTGTCAAGCTCAGTCGGATTAAATATACTTATATCCTCCTTGCCGTTACCCCATTCCCTGTCGTTAAAGGTGTTGATGCCGAAGTGAATAAAGTTATAGTACTCCATATTCATAAAGTCAAGCTGCCTTTGTGAAGGTACTATTCCGGTGATTCTATCAACTTCCTCACCTTCAATTTCGCAACCATTGTTATAAAGACACCATGCGTTTTTCTTTATTTTATTATCCATATTTTTCCTCCAAAAAGCCCTTGATATTTCTACCAAGGGCTTAAATTATTTTGTCTTATTAGGTCCAGAAGAAGCAAATATCAAGACCGTTGGTTGTGTAGAAGTTACCGTCCTTCTTAACAATCTCAAGAAGATTCTTAAAGTCTGCCTTTATGAAGCCTTCATTTCTGAATGCAGCCTCACACTCAGCGAGCATTGCATAGTCTCTCATTGTGATTCTTGCATAAAGTCTAAGGTCATCATCGTAGCGAGTCATAACATTGCCCCAAACGAAGCCTGTATGCCACCACTGTCTCTCATAAGGACGTGAGAAGGTCTTAGTCCAAGTCTTAACACCGAGAACCTCTGTCTTCTCATAAAGAGTCATTTCCATCTGAAGCATATCCTTGTCTGTAGCACAGTCATAATGCTCGATTTCTCTGTTTTCCGGCTTGTTATAGATACCGATTTCAGCGCCGTAAAGAACGAAGCCATACTGACCCTTCCAAAGCTGAATCATCCAGTCTTTGTCGTCATAGTGGAACTTAAGACGGCAGGTTTCAATGATAATTGCAACAAGGCTTGCACTCTGGTCATAGATTTCGTTGTAACCGAAGTTTCTCTGCCACGGGTCATCTGAGGTGTAGAAGCACTTTTCTTCAGGGTCATAAAGATAACCGAGGATACCTGTGCTGTCCCACTCATCGGGATAGGGTGATTCGGGGATTTCAATCGGCTCATAGTACATTGAAATTACTTCACCGAAGTTACCGTAAATCTTACTGTCATCTGCGCCAATATAAGGACGAACCTTGTATTCATACTTCTTTTTCTCAGTGAGGTTAGCGTGTGAGAAGTGGTTGTTATGAGTTGTACCAACTGACTTCCAGTTACCGTTTTCCTCACGGCAATATACTTCATAGCCGGCTGCACCGTCTGAATAATCCCAAGTAATTGAGATACCGTTATCGGTGTTAGCGGCAAGCTTCAAGTTAACGGGAGCCTTTGGAATAGTACCACCAACGATTTCTTCTGTCCAGTTACCGTAAACCTTTTTGCCATTATCGAGTATGTAAGCTCTCATCTTATATTTATCTGAACCGCCGTATTCAAGGCCTGTTACAGAATAAGATGTTTCTTTTGTTTCGTTGAGGATAACTTTCCATTCTTTTTCCTCAGTGTTATATTTTGCAAGCTGGAAGCCTGCTACATTTTCATCAGGTGACCATGAAAGGGTATATGATGTACCTGTACTGCTTGAAAGCTTGAAATTCTTAACATCTGCCGGCTTTGTCTTCACCTTAAATTCAGATGAAAATTCGCCGTAAACTACACCGTTGAGCTTATGGTAAGCTCTGATTTTAAAGGTATATTCAGTTAAAGACTTAAGATTTTTAACAGTGTATTTGTTCTTTGATGTGTTGGCAATTCTCTTAAACTTACCGGTTGCGTTATCAAGCATATAAATTTGATATGCCTTTGCACCGGAAGCTGAGTTCCATGAAAGTGTGAGCTTAGTAGCACTTGTTGATGTGGTTTTAATACCTGTAACCTTGTTAGGCTTTGTTATAGCTTTTACAGATTTTGAGTAGTCACCGTAAATTCTGTTACGGTCTGTGTCAAGCTTGTTTCCGCCAAAAACATTCTTTTTAAGTTTGTATGCACGAACAGCATAATAGTAAACTGTACCCGGCTCAGCATCCTTATCAGTTAAGGTTCTGTCTGATGTCTTACCGACTTCTTTCCAATCGCTGTCAGCTGTCTTTCTGTAAAGCACATAGCCCTTTACACCGTCTACAACTCTCCATCTTACTGTTACGCTTGTAGCGCCAACACTTCCGATAACAATATTGCCTGACTTGCCAACTGAATCAGCAGCAAAAGCAACAGTTACACTCGAAAAAGCCATTATAAGGCAGAGTAAAATCACTGTAAATTTGTTAAATACTCTTTTCATGTTGAGTTCTCCTTTACTTTCTTGTTGTTTAATATATTTTAACGCCGCCGAAAGGTCTGATTGCAAGAACATAGCATGAATCGTCACCGAAGATTTTCTTCATTGCGATTGTATATTCCTCAACCATATCGTTCGGCACGAAAGCCTGAATTGTGCCGGCAAAGCCACCGCCGTGAACTCGCCATGCACCTTTGCCCGAAAGAATCTGCTCACTGACACAAAGAGCCAAAGAAAGAGGCTGATTTTTCGGTGATGCACAAGTGTAAACATTCTGATTATACATATATGATGATTTGCCGCTTGCTATGATAAGTTTCATAAATTCGTCAAAATCACCATCACTGAGCGCCTTAGCCTGACAAAGTACCTTTTCGTTTTCGCCATAGAAGTGAAGCGCTCTGAGAACAGCTCTTTCACCGAGCTTTTGAGCAATTGCTCCTGCATTTTCCAGAACATCTTCTTTTTTAACTTCTCTTAAAACGCTCTTGCCGAAAAAGCCTGCAACCGATTCCATTTCAGATCTTACTGCGGCGTACTCGTCGGTTAAATCCGAATGTGAGCCTTTAGTGTCAACAATGCAAAGGCTGTAGCCCGACTTGCCAAAGTCAAAATCAATCTTTTCAATAACAGGTTTACTTGTGTCGGCAAAGTCAATTTTAACAAAGCCACCAACGGAACAAGCCATCTGATCTAAAAGTCCGCAAGGTTTTCCAAAATAAACATTTTCGCTATATTGAGAAATCTTAGCGATTTCAACAGGGTCAATTTTTCCATCGTTATAAAGGTGGTTGAGCATTGTGCAAACAAGCACCTCAAAGGCAGCCGATGAAGAAAGACCTGAACCTGAAAGAACCTGAGAGGCAGTTACAGCATCAAATCCACCAACATTATAGCCAAGCTCCTTAAAGCGAGCAACTATGCCACGAATAATGGATTGGCTCTTTCCTTTTTCATTTTCTTTAACATCAAGCTCACCGCAATCAACAGTGTCCATCGGGTACCCTGCCGATTTAACACGGATAATGCCATTATCGTTTTTTGCCGCAATTGCTATTGCATCGAGACTTATACCGCCTGCCAGCACAAGTCCATGATTATGGTCAGTGTGGTTGCCACCGATTTCCGTTCTGCCCGGAGCAGAGAAAAGAGCAACATCACGCTTTTCTTCTTCGTCAAAAAGCTCTTTGAAGCTATGGAGCAGTTTAAGAAATCTGCTATACTGACTTTCAAAGCTTTCTTTTAAATAGACCTTTGAAAAGCTGTCGTCCAGACTTTTGCTTTCAAGAAGCTTTTTAATCTGTTTAAAGCTTGTCATTTAATCAACCTTTCTTAGTTTTATGTTTTTTCAATCTACTGATTTCAAGAGCACCGCTGAGGAACAACAGCACCATGCCCGAAAAAATCAGAAGCAATATAAACGGTACAACAAAACTCGCCGAAGCCGGATCAAAAACGTTGCGACCGATTATAGTGTATGAAAACAACTTATATGTGAAGCCTAAAACTGAAATGACAATATATTGCCAATAAGGTATGTATGTCGTTCCGTAAAGGCAACTCACCGAATTTACCGGCATACACGGCACAAATCTAAGTATAAACAGCACAAGACGAGAGCCGAGCTTGCTGCTATCAATAAAGCTATGAGCCGTATCATATTTCGAGAGTATCTTTTCAGCATTGCCACCGCCGAATTTTTTACCCCAGAAAAACTTAATTGTGAAAAGTAAAACTATACCTGCAAGATTTATCAGCAGCGCATAGTACCACTCAAAAAGCACACCGCTGGCAACACAAAGGCACGCTATAGGAAACCAAGGAATGAGGGCCTTAAGCGCAAAATTTACAAGGATAAACAAAACCGATATCCATGTGGCACCATAGGTTTGCATCCATATTTCATAGGAAAGCAAAGTGTCATTATATCTCTCATACCACTGTAAAAAGCTGTCCAGCTTAAAAATTCTCAGAAGAACTATAAGAGCAAGAGCAAGAAGAAAGCAAATAAACGCCATTGTGTTAAGCATAAAAATTCTGCTTTTACTCTTATTCAAATAATCTCCTCCCGATTAGATTAATGTGCATAATATAAGCTATACTATTTTATAACAAAACTGTCATAAGGTCAACACATTTTTTAAATTTTCCTCGAAATAAATACAACTTTACAAACAATACACAAAAAATACAAGAGAATATTTTATTTTATTAAAAGCTAATGACATCACTTTACATTTATGATATACTATCAATGTGAAATCTATGTGTAATGGAGATTAAAAAAATGAAGATTATTATTTTAGATGCTTATGCAGAAAATCCAGGTGACCTTTCTTGGGACTGGTTAAAAGATTTAACCGATGATTATCAGGTTTATGACATCACTCCCCCGGATAAAGTCATTGAAAGAAGTAAGGACGCTGAAATTCTTGTTACTAACAAAACAGTTCTCAGCGCCGATATTCTCAAAAAGCTTCCGAAGCTGAAGTACATTTCCACTCTTGCAACCGGTTACAATGTTATTGACACTGAATACGCAAGAAAGAAAGGCATAACAGTTTCCAACATTCCCGCCTATAGCACTGACGGTGTTGCACAGCTTGTGTTCGCTTTAATTTTGGAGCTGACAAATCATGTGGCACTGCATAACGACAGCGTAAAAAAGGGCGATTGGTGCAAAAGCGAACACTTCTGCTATTGGAAAACACCTATAACAGAAATTGCAAACAAAACCCTCGGCATTATAGGCTTTGGCAAAATAGGTAGCGCTGTAGCTCAAATCGCAAACGCTTTTAGCATGAAGGTTATAGCCTATTCGCCTAACACAAGAAGCTATAACGGCTTTGGCAGTGTTGATTTCGTTTCACTCGACGAAGTTAAAAAGCAATCGGATATTATATCACTCCACTGTCCTTTAACTAAACAGACAGAAAATCTTGTTGATTATTCATTCCTAAGTGAAATGAAAAAAACTGCCCTTCTTATAAACACCTCAAGAGGACCTGTTATAAACGAGGCTGACTTAAAGAAAGCTCTTGACAACGGAATAATTGCAGGCGCAGGTGTAGATGTGCTCTCAAGCGAACCGGCAAAAGCAGACAATCCCCTGCTTTCATGCGATAAGTGCCTTATTACACCTCATATTGCTTGGGCAAGCTTTGAAGCAAGAAGCAGACTTATGAATATTTTTAAAAGCAATATTGAAGGCTTTATCAATGGAAAGCCGATAAATGTAGTTAACTAATTGCGTAGAAATAATGAAGTTGCCCAATAAATTGAAACTTCTTCGGCATTTTATTCGCCTTTAAGCGAATAAAATGCCGTTTCTCCTTTCAGGAGAAACGGGACTGACGAAACCGAAAGTTAATACTTTTTGATTTAGTGTGTGGAACGGGGAAGTGAGGGGCGGCTCCACCTCCCACTTCCACGCACCTTCTCGAAACCGCCGAACTTTCCCTACCCAACCAAAGTTTTGCTCGAGCTTTTTCAAAAGCTCGTGGGGCGTGGGGCAAAGCCCCGCAAAAAGTAAAAGCATAGGATTGCAACAAAAACAGCTGTAAAACCCATCGTTTTACAGCTGCTTTTGTTAAATTTTTTCCATTCTGATTATCCAAGATGAAAGCGTGCCGCCCATCTCAAAATCAATACCGACATTCATAAGGTACGCACCGCCGAAAACTACTTCTTTGCCATTAAGCTCAAATTTGTAGCGTCCGTCGGCTTCCAATCCATCAAAACAAAGATGACGGAATTTTTCATTGAAGAAAGTATTGACATTTTTGCAAATGAAAACTACAACTTCATCCTCATGAACATACTGTGTAGCATACATACCGTCATTTTCAAAATCGGCAAGACGGTAAAATTTGCCAAATTGAACTGTATTGCGTATTTCCTTATAAAGAGAAATATATTTCTTGTGGATTTCAAGCTCCTCTTTGCTGTACTTAGTAAGATTACCGCCAATTGAAAGTGAACCTTGCATAGTAACATTAAACCTAAAATCAAAATCGTCAGGTCGTGAGTGTCGGTTTGTGTCAGTTACCCACGCACGCATACACTTTATAGGATAAAGCATAGAATATCCACGCTGAATTTCAAGCCTGTCAACGGGGTCAGTGTTATCACTGGTCCACACCATATCAAAATGAGACAATGCGCCTAAATCAGCTCTGCCGCCGCCTGAAGCGCAGCACTCAATTTGCAACGATGGATATTTTTCTTTAAGTCTGTCGGCAATTTCATATACCGCCATAGTGTGACGGTACCACAATTCCTGTGAATTTTCTAAGTTCTCTCCACCGGTTTCTGAAAAGGCTCTGTTCATATCCCATTTTATATAGCTAATGTCATATTCGCTGAGCATTTTATCCATAGTACCAAAGACATATTCCTTAACATCTTCTCTCGTAAGATTCAGCACAAGCTGATTACGAAGAAGTGAGGGTTCTCTTGTTTTATAGTGATATGTCCATTCCGGATGCGCTCTATATAAGTCAGAGTCAGGATTTACCATTTCAGGTTCAAACCACAGTCCAAAGCGCATACCAAGGCTTTTAACTTTATCGGTGAGTGGCTTTAAACCATCAGGGAACTTTTCCCTGTTAACGTACCAATCACCAAGACCTGCATGGTCATCTTTCCTTTGTCCGAACCAGCCATCGTCCATAACAAAAAGCTCACAGCCAATGTCAGCCGCCTTTTGAGCAAGCATTTGCTGACCTTCGCAGCTAACATCAAAGAATGTTGCTTCCCAGCTATTATAAAGCACAGGCAAAGGCTCTTTAGCAAAGCTTTTAGGCAAAATATGCTTTACGGCATATTCGTTCATTTGGTTACTCATTTCGCCAAAGCCAACAGTATAGCCACAGTAAACTGAGGGAGTAACAAATTGCTCGTTAGAATGAAGAGTATAGGAAAAATCAAAGTCATTTATACCTATGACTGCTCTTGTTGTACCGCAGAAATCTCGATTAACTTCCACTTTAAAGTTACCGGTCCAAGCTAAAGCACCAAAATAAACATCGCCCTGTTTTTCGTCAGCGTTTTGAGACAAAATGAAGTAAGGAGATATTGTGTGGTCACTGCCGCCCTTTCTTCCCTCATAGCAAAGAGTACCGTTCTTAAGCAGTGTCTTTTCCAATCTAAACTCTGCACCCCATGAGCCGTTTGTGTTAAGTGAGGTATAGGGGCGTTTAGACGGAAGATTAAACTCACCTGTAGCAACTTTATTAAGCATCACCACATTATCCGATGGGTTATATATTTTTGTGTATCTTTCAATAACATCAGTTTCTTCTCTGAGCTTATAGCAAAGTGTCACTTTAAGGTCATAAGGTTTATCTGTGAGAGTAATCTCTAAAAGCTTATAATCATCAGCTGATGTTATATTATAGCTTTCATAGGTAAGCACCGCTTCACGGCATTTATCACTATATGTCACCACAAGTGCAGGTACTCTGTAAACAGTACCGCCATAGGAAAGATATTCGGTTTTGCCGTAATCGGCTGCCGAGTGATTCGAGTTTCTTTCTTGCGGACTATAAAACGAAATATAATCCTTTATATCGCATTTTTTGCCCCAATGAATATGGTCAAGACCACCCGTTTGGTTAACAGCCATAACATAGTGAGTGTTTTTTGTTTCGAGAACAAACACTCCATCTTTATGTAAAATATTCATATTAGCTTATCCTTAAATTATTTGTTCTTTGCTCTTAATTCAAGAACCTTATTGTGGTACTCCTCTTTAGTTTTACCTGTAAGCTTATAGAAGAAGAAGGGTACGCCTGCAAGGAACATCATGATACCGTGAACGATTGTGTAGAAGAAGAGCATCATTATTTTTGTTCTTATACTCTGCTCCGGGTTCGGGTCAAGGTCTGTTGGCTGAACATATTGAATAATTGAATTTTCACCGATGAGAACCTGAGGTGCAAGGTACTGAGCGATTGAGCTGCTGATAAGAGTACCAATTGAAATAACGAAAGGAAGTGAAGCATCAAGTCTCTTGCCTGTTTCAACCTCAATAACCTCAAGAACGTCAGCTTGGAACATTGAAGGAAGAAGGTTTGATGCACCGAACTGAAGGCCAATAAGGAAGAGGAATGCGATGAACATAATTTGATAAACAGAGCTGGGATTTTTAAAATACATATAACCTACAACGAAAGCGCAGGTGTTAACGATAACGGAATAAACACCGCTGGCTATGTAAAGCACCTTAGCGTTGAACTTGTTAAGCAAGAACTTAATAACAAGCATACCTACAGCGGTACCGATACCTGTAGGAAGACCGAAAAGAAGGAACTTTGAAGTTGAGCCTAAAAGGGCAGCTGCAAGGAAAACGCCCATGTAGTTTGCTATAGCTCTAAAGCTCTTAAGGAATTCGGAAATAATAATAACCCAAGCATATTTATTCTTAAGAATGTCACCGAAACCTGAAATGGGATTTTTCTTTTCTTCAGAATATGACACTCTTTCTGTAACTGCTCTCATACCAAGAAGCATTGTGATAACACCTACAGCGGCACAAAGACCTGCACCGATAATATACTGAAGTCCCTCATTGTCTTTCCAGATAAGACCGATAACAAGAACGACAACAAGCGGAGCTGAGTTACCAACAGCTGTACAGATACTTCTGAATGAAAGCAAGTTGTCACGCTCTTTAAGGTTAGGTGTCATAACATTTGCAACCATATTAATTGAGTTACCAAAGTTGCATATTACACCCCAAAGCACACCAACAGCAACAACATAAATCATAAGAAGTGTGCCGGTAAATGCAGGTGGTGTCCAGAAAGAGAGCATAAGTAAAGCGGCCATAGGAATAGCGATAGCCATAACTATAGGTCTAAACTTTCCATGCTTGCCCATTTTTCTGCCATCAATATACATTGAAATGAAGAAATTAAGTACAAAGGGAATGATAAGAACCATTACATTAAAAAGTGAAGCTTGGTTTTCGTTTAATCTCAAAACATTGACAAGATATGCGTTTCTGTAAGAGCCGACCATACCTGTCATCATAGTGTAAAAGAATGCACCAATGAGATAAAGTATCATTTCCTGCGTTTTGACGTGTTTCACGTCTTGTGAATTAAGATTTGTTTTTGTGTTTTCCATAGTAAAACTCCTTGAAGTAATTTATTATAAGAGTATAACACTATGTATTTGACAATACAATTGATTTTTTTGATAAAAATCTTCTTGTGTTTTTGTATAAAAATTCTAACAGCTTGCCTTTTTTAAGACTTTATAGTAAAATATTAAAAAACGAGGAGGAAAATACTATGATACATTCAATTGAAAATGAACATCTTAAGCTTTCAGTTAAAAGCTTCGGCTGTGAAATCACAAGCATTAAATCAAAAAACACCGAATATGAATTTATGTGGCAGGGAAATCCACAGATTTGGTCAGGTCAGGCGCCTATTCTTTTCCCAATCATAGGCAGACTCATTGACGATAAATATATCTTCGACGGCAAAGAGTACACCATGGAAAAGCATGGCTTTGCAAGAAGAAATGAGTGGGAATTTATCACCGGCGACAAAAACTCAATGACCTTCAGGCTCACCGACAACGAAAACACACGCACTATGTACCCATTTAGCTTTGAGTTGAGAGTTACATTTACTCTCGACGAAAACACTCTCAAGGTAAAGCATGAAGTCGAAAATAAAACCGATGGTACTATGTACTTCTCACTTGGCGCACACCCGGCATTTAACTGTGAAATAGGCGACAAGCTGACATTCAGCAAAAACGAAGAACTGAAAACAGAAAAAATCGACCTTGTGCGTTCGCTTCGTTTGCCCGGAAAATTTTCCTTCCCACAAGATAATGGTACAATCACAATAACAAAGGATATTTTCAATGAGGACGCTCTAATCCTCAGTTCTTTTGAGTCAGACTCTCTCACCTTACATAGCGATAACAACTCAAGAAAAATTAAATTCACCTTTGGCAATGCGCCATATTTGGGAATTTGGGCAAAGCCCGGTGCAAGCTATGTTTGCATAGAGCCATGGTACGGAGTAAACGATTCACTTGAAAAGAAAGATGCTTTTTCAAAGAAGGATGCAATAAACGCCCTTGGCAAAAATGAAACCTTTATTTTTGAATGGACAGCTAAATTCAGCGAATAGTATAAAGCAGTGCTTTGAATTGAAGCACTGCTTTTTCACTAATTGAAATAATTCTTAGCTTTATTATAACATTCTGCTGAGAGCTTCGACTTCACATTTGATTCATTAAAGCTATCATTGTTAAAAATGTATTCTTTCATATCCTCACTATATTCTTTTGAGGAATTCGGTTGTATATAATTTTTAATTTCATAATTACCGTCTGAAACTATTTTGAATATAATCTTTACCGGTAAAAAGGCATTAGAAACCTTTGTTATACTATTATCCGATGATTTTTTGTATGTTCCGCAAAAAATCATAGCGTAAACTGTTAGTGAATTCTTTTCTGCATCTTTGAAACAATGGATTATTTCATGGCTTTCGCAATTTAAAAGTAACTCATCACTCTGAGTATCATAAAAGCTTGTGTTGTGGCTTATAACTGCTTGAGCTACCATGCTGTCAATCTTATGGGCCTTTTCGGAAAAGCTTTTGTTTTCCCCGTCATATATTGGGTTGCCGGCAAAGCAAACCACCGCAAAAAAAGTCGTTAGCAGTGCGAGTAAAACTAACCAAAAAGCAGGCTTTTTATATTTCATCACAGTTTTAATTCTGCTTTTTATACTGACTTCACCAAAAGCTACCGGACAGACAGTTATTGTTTTTCTTTGTGCGCTGCAATTTATAAGGGCATTGGCATATGCTTTTTTGTTTTCCTTACCAATATGAGCAATAACACTTTCGTCGCATGAAAGCTCCATATCCTTGCAAAAAAGTCCATAACTTAGCCACACAATTGGATTAAACCAGTGAATACTAAGCACTAAAAAGCCTAAAGGTTTCCATAAATAGTCCCTATTTTTTATATGCTGCTTTTCATGGGCAATGACACAGCTCTTATCTTCCTCGTCTATATGGACTGGCAAATAGATTTTAGGCTTAATTAAACCGAAAATAAACGGTGTTGAAATTTTCTCACAAAAGTAAATGTTTTCTTTATAAATAATTGATTCTCTTATTTTACGGTGAATTATCCAAACACTAACCACAGTGTAAATAAGCATTGAAAGCACACCAACAATCCATATAACAGCTAAAATCAAAAGAACTATCTGCATTGGATTAACACTATCGCCTATATTTGCAGAAAAATTTTCAGCCAAAAATGGGTTAACTATGTCGTTGACAGCACCGATACCGCTATTAATATAAGGGGTTTCAGCCATAGCTATGCCTTGGGGTACAACTACACTGCTCGGTATAAGGCTAAAAATACTTTTTAAAGAAAAGGGTGAAATAAGACGAAAAGCGACAACGCCCCACAATATCAGCCTGATTCTCTTTGGAGCTTTGTTAAAAAGCAGACGAAAAATTAACACAACTAAAATAAGCCACGATGCGTTTATGCTCATATTTAGCACTTTAATAAAAACAGCTTCCATTTTTATTCCTCCTCATATTCTTCCACAAGCTTTTTGAGAAGTGAAACCTCGTTGGCACTGAGCTTTTTTCTTGAAGTAAAAGCAGCTAAAAATCCGGGCAATGAGCCTGAAAAGTTTTCTTCCACAAAACGCTCGCTTTGCATTGAATAATACTCCTGTTTAGATATAAGTGAAGTGACACAGCCTTTATTATTGCTGAAAATTCCTTTGTCGCACAGCCTTTTCAGTACCGTATAGGTTGTGGATTTTTTCCAGTTAAGCTGTTCTAAACTCAGCTTCGCAAGCTCGGCAGATGTTAAAGGCTCATTTTGCCATATTATATCCGCAAATCTGCTTTCAACTATGCCCATTTGTAAATCGTTCATATTATCGCCTCCCATTCTACATGATGTAGACTACATCGTTATTATACATTGTGTAGACCGATTTGTCAACAGTAAAATCACATGAAAAAAGCAGAGCCGAAGCTCTGCTTAAATATGAAACTAAATTACAGACCCATCTTCTCAAGAAGCATCTTAGCGCAATCGATCTGGTTGGGAATGTTGCCATTCTCATCACGAACTCTCCAAATGTCGGGTGTGATTTCGTCTGCAACATACATCTTGCCGTTCTCATCGTAGCCGATTTCAATTTTGAAGTCGATAAGAGTAAGACCTAAAGGTGCAAGCTCGTTTTTGAGAACTTCACCAACACGTACAAGAATATCAAGAGCCTCATCATACTGACCTTCCTTAAGAAGACCCTTCATGATGCAAATACGCTCACTGATAAGGGGATCGCCCTGAATGTCGTCCTTAAGAGTAACCTCTGTATAAACAGGGTCAAAGGGAATGCCCTCTTCTAAAGAGAAGCGACGGCACATACTGCCTGCTGTGAAATAACGAAGCACAAATTCGAGTTTAGGAACGGTAAGGTTGCGAACCTGCATAAGACCCTGTTCAATATCAGAATCGATGTAGTGGGTAGGAATACCGTTCTTTTCCATAAGTTCAAAGAAATACTTTGAGATTGCAAGACCGATTTTGCCCTTGCCCTCAACGCTGCCGCCAACAGAGTTTGAACCGGGATCGAACACACCGTTTTCACCTGTTGCACTGTCTTTGAAGAACAGATTTACGATGTTCTTTTCTTCGTCAAGAAGAACGTTCTTTGTTTTGCCTGTGTAGAGTACTTTCATTTTTTCAACAGCTCCTTATGCTATAAATTAACTAACATTCGACTCGCTCTGCTGTTATATTACAAACGAGCACGGCAATATTATAATTCATTACACTAAAGATTTCAATAGTATTTTAATAATATTTTAGTGTGTTAAAGAGATTTTTTTTGTGATTTTTTTACATTTGTTTATCTATATAGGCATAGATGTTGCTTTCCCACGCCGGCAAGTAGGGGTGCTGCCTGAAAAATATTTTATATTTCGGGCATAATTCATTGATTTTTAGTATGAGAGAAAACATATCCTCATTTCTGTGGTAAGCGCAAACATAAAGCTTAGGCAAGTACCTTTTTATTGTATTTTCAGCCCCTTCAAGAGCTTTCATTTCCGCACCCTCAATATCCATTTTTAAAAGCGTTACATCGTCTTTGACAACATTGTCAACGCTGTCAAACTCTATAGGCACTCCCCCGACTTCGGCTCTCGAATTTCGTCCGCCTTTTTTAGCAAAGCACAAAACCTCTTTTTTATCCCAAGCACCTATATTATACCTTTCAATATCAGTCATTTCCTTTGTTTTTTCGCAAAGCTTTCTGAAATTTTTGCTGTCAGGCTCAAAGGCTACGATTCTCTTATATTTATTCTGCACAGAAGCAACAAACTCTCTTATTGTGTCACCATCATATGCGCCTAAATCAACAAAACTTTCACTGTCACCAAGCTTTAAAATTTCGCTGTAAACTCTCATTTTTTCGCTATGAGCCTTAAATAGGTATTCGGTCTTACCGCTAATTTTATATCTTAAAACATTGAGATAATCTTCCCTGCTTTTATCGTCCCAAAGAAGCTCATATGCCTTTTGGAACATAGGCTCATTCTCTTTATAAAACTCAAAAGTAAAGGGAGTACCGTCAACAACACTGACTGTAGGCGAATAAAGCTCATAATTTTGCGACAGAGTTTTTACAAAATTCATTGTTTTATCGTCATGAACAGCAAAAGTCATAAGAATTATAAAATCACCATATTTTTCTTTAGCTTCGCTGAAAGATAAAACCCTTTTGCTGTGAAAAAAATGACCTCTGACAAAGCCGTCACTGGCAAAAGTGTCTTGCCAGCTAATCGAAAGAGAGTCCAGCACCTTAATAATCATGTCGGCTCCGTTGCCCATTCCGTAAAGCAGTATGGGTTTCGTTGATTTTTTTAGATTTTCCCACAAGGGAATTACATCAATAAGCTCTTTCAACATGATGCCTCCTAAAAATTAATGAG
>CAYWKY010000001.1:41947-46019 GCA_964458915.1 uncultured Faecalibacterium sp. | reverse complement strand
GAGTGGATATTGTCTGTGTCCTCGTCACGACGAATAGCATTCATATCAGTGTAAAGTCCTTCACCCTGCTGAAAGCCATACATTTTAAGCGCATAACGCTTCCACTTAGCCAAGGAGTGAACTATCTCAAAATTTTTGCCGCTGAAAACATCAAAGCCTACGGGTCTTTCG
The DNA here is from genome assembly GCA_964458915.1 of uncultured Faecalibacterium sp. GTDB lineage: Bacteria > Bacillota > Clostridia > Oscillospirales > Acutalibacteraceae > UBA6857. Next base: position 45,848 of record CAYWKY010000001.1, on the reverse strand, counting down.
GTACCGTTAAGGTTATCGTTAAGTCCGCTCTCGTTATCAACAAACAAGGGTGCGGAAACTCTCGTAAGGTTAAGCTCTATAGCTAAATCTCTCTCAAAAAAATCTTTGACCTTTTTAATTGCCTGCTCAGTTTCACGCAGTGACAAATGAGGCACATAGTCCTCTGGTATGTAGGTTGCCATAGGAACCCCTCCTAAGAAATAAAATCATAGTATTCATTATAGCAAAACAATCCACCAAATGTCAACAATTTATTTAAAAGGATAGAAAATTGATTCATTCCTCTTTCATGTGCAAGTTGCACAAAAATTATATAGCTTTTTCTAACAAATTGACAAATGGGTAGAATCGAATTTTTTTGCAAAAAAAGCCTTGATTTTTGTCATCTCATCGTGTATTATATGTGTGTACTCAAGAGAGAGTACAGTAGAGAATGAAAGGTTCTCATATTAAAATGCTTACTCCACTATAATGTTTTCTTCATATTTTCTCCTTTTAAAAGCACTCGGTTTCTCCCCGGGTGTTTTTAACTTTTTGTCATAAACCACAGGGGACAGGTACATTTTGTGTTGCAGAACACAAAAGTACCTGTCCCCTGTTACCCACCTTAATAATAAAGCATCTTATAAAAATTAGGATAGGCATTTAAAAATTGTTGTAATGTGTCTCTTGTCTTTGAGCCGGGGTCATTTATCGTGAAAGCTGCCGGTGTCAGACTGTCGCCACCGTTGAAGCCGGTAACTACAACCCAGTGCTGCTTACCGGAGGCGGTTGTCGCCCCTAAAAGCACCGGCTTATTACTTTTAAGCAGGTCATAAATTTTGGCAAAGTACCCGTTAGAGCTTGTGATAATCGAGTAATCCGTTGGCCAATAAACATTGCCGGAAGATGAATAGGTGAGCTTTTTCGACATTGCATCGGGATAAATTGTTTTGCCGCTGCGATAAGATTCAAGCATCGCAATCGCTGTGGTGGCGCAGCCTATTTGCGAAATCGTTTTGCCCGATGAGCCGATTTTCACGCTTGCCCATCTGCTGTCAGTTTGTTTATACGAGGGTACCGAAAGCTTAACAGAGGAATAGGCTTCATCTGCGGTGAGATATTTTGAGCTGACAAAGCCGATTTGTGAACCGTTAAAGAGAATTTTGCTCCAGGAATCAGCGACACTAAGCACTAAAACAGAGCTACCCTTATTAAGTGAGCCAATAACCGAGTGGTTAGTTCCGGCGCCGCTTCTGACATTGAGAGAGCCGGAGGTTATCTTCACTTTGTTTTGAGTCGAAGACAGCGCCTTAATATAATCGCTGTGGCAGTAGCCATATTTGTCCTTAGCGTACTCAACTCGCCAAAACGAGCCGCTTTTGCTAACAAGAGTGACATAAGAGCCATTCTTCACGCTTTTTATTATTGATGCGGACGCGCTTGAGGCTGTTCTGATATTTAAGTTTCCTCCCGCCGTTGAAACAAGACCTGCCCTTTTAGTGTCGGCGGCTGTCGCTGACAGGGAGAGAGTACCCAGCAATAAAATGAACATAAGAAAAAGTGATAATAATTTTTTCATTTGTTTTTACCTCGTTATTTTTACGGCTGTAAGCCGACTATTTTTCCCGGGGTTTAGACATATATGCTGGAATATTATATCACAGGTTCTTCGGCTTAGGAATAGTCCAAATCTTGGAAGGTTAAAGCTCAGCTATAGCTTTCATTGTTTCTTCAACAATCTGTTCCGGTGTGAGATTTTCGCAGTCAATGGTTATATCCGCATATTTTTTGTAAAGCGGTTCTCTTTCTTTATAAAGCTCACCTAAATCTGTGCCGTTTTTCATGGCGACACCTCTTGTTTTAATGTTGCCGATTCTCTTTTTGATTTCGTCTAAGGATAGCTTTAAATAAACCACTGTCCCATTCTCTTTTAAATGAGCCATAGCCTCCTCGCCATAAACTGCACTTCCACCTGTTGCAATAACGCTGGAAGAATAATCAGCCGAGGAAATAATATCATTTTCAATTTTAAGGAAGGTGTCTGTGCCTTCCTTTTCGATTATGTCACTGAGAGTGCAACCGGTTTTTCTTTGAATAATAAGGTCAGTGTCCACAAAATCCTTTAGAAATGATTTTGCTAACAGTACCCCAACAGTGCTTTTGCCGGCGGCAGGCATTCCAATTAAGACGATGTTATTTTTCATTATATTATTAACTCCATTATTTTTTAGCTATAATATCATAAAGAAGCCCTATAAATCAAGCTTTATCTGCGGCTAACATATAGCGGATAAACTAAATATGCCACCTGCAAAACATTACAGGTGGCAATTGTATATTAAGGAAGAATCTTTGTTTGTTTATTCTGTATCAGGCTTTGTTTACTATGTTTTCTCCTAAAATTCAGAGCTTATTTTTTTGGTACCTTTTTGACCATAAGCTCTTGATATTCACATCGACAACATTTTGTGTCGATCTTCTCCGTAAATATCATCTTACTCTCTTTTTAGATACAGTTCACGATTTCCTTTTTGTCTCATAACAGCTTTGTCAATCACTACATCCGACTGACCCAAGCACACACTAAAGCTCTTATAAGGTCTCATAAGCTCAGCTTATGATTTTTGCTTTTGCTTTAGGCACTCCTTATGCCTTAAAGCGGAAGCTATATATTAAATTTTTCGCCTCGTATCGACTTGATTATTATATCTATCTTAGCTCTACCCGGACGGTCGTCAATCGCCAAAGGGAGAAATAGGTTTGTTTCTTTACACAAGACCTTTTAAATTTTTAGTTTATATTTTCATCTTTTACAGATATTATCAAATCGTACGGTTTACATTAAACTGTACATTGGTAACACCCCTTTCTCTTTTTTGCATCTTCATTATAGTCTGTTTTGTTTTATTTGTCAATAGTTTTTAATAATATTTTTATCTTTTGTGTATAATGTTAAGATTTTTGCCTTTAAGTTGTCTATTTTAAACAAATTATGAACAAGAGAATGCCTACTGCCTCTTTTCGGCAGGGTACGCAAAAAGCACAGAGACCTAAGAAGCCTCTGTGCCTTTTTTAACATCTTATTTGTCTATGCCTAAATTCTTAACCTGAACAGCGTATTCCTGCTGGAACTGACCGTTGATCTTGTTAATCTCGTCAAGATTTTTAGCTGCAATGCTCTGATAACCTGCAAGTCCGCCGGTGATAAAGTTATATGCACCCTGAACTATGCTCTTAGCGTAATCGTTAGCCTGCTTTTTGTATTCGTTGCATTCTGCTGTTGTCTTAGCTATCATAGCCTGAACAGTCTTCTCAGTTTCAGCCTTGATTCTCTCGGCCTCTTCTCTTGCCATTCTTGTAATGTTATGCTCCTTAACAAGCTCGGCAGCCTGATTGTTTGCACGGGCGATAATAGTGTCTGCGTCAGCCTGAGCCTTCTTAACAACATCGTTGTAATAAGCCTGTGACTTAGCGGTGGTCTCGTTCTTATAATTCTGAGCCTGAGCAACAAGCTTATCAGCCTTGTCGTTAGCCTCGGAGATTATGTTTGCCTCTCTTGTTATGATGTCCTTTGACTTAACAAATTCCTCCGGGAATTTTTCCTGCATGAACTGAACCAGAGTGTCTACATCGTGACCGTTAACTATTCTCTTGTTTTTTGAGAAGAAAAACTTCTTTGCATTTGAAACATAAAGTGACATTTGCTCAACGAGCTGTTCAAAGTCAAGATCCTTCCATCTTTCCTCAGCCTCGTCGTGGTTATACGGTCCGAATTCTCTTACTTCCTCGTATTCCTCTTCTTCGTAAGAATCGTCCATATAATCGTCTGTACCTTCTACGTCTTCTACTTCGAGATCTTCGATATCGTAAGTTGCCATATCTTTGTCATCCTTTCATTAATTTATCAATAATTTCCTTT
>CAYWKY010000001.1:38592-41847 GCA_964458915.1 uncultured Faecalibacterium sp. | reverse complement strand
TCGTAAGTTGCCATATCTTTGTCATCCTTTCATTAATTTATCAATAATTTCCTTTGATACTTCTTTAGGCAGAAACGGTGTCACATCGCCACCAAGCATACAAACCTGTTTAATAACACTTGAGCTGAGAAACATATTCTCACTGCTTGCAGCCATAAATACCGTTTCAATTTCATCGTTAAGCTTTTTGTTAATAAGAGCCTGTTGAAATTCATCCTCAAAATCTGAAACCGCCCTCAGACCCTTAACAACGGCAACTGCGCCCTGTTGTCTGGCATAATCTGCAAGCAAGCCCATATATGAGTCGGCAACAACATTGTCGATGCCCTTAGTGCATTTCTTTACAAACTCCACTCTTTCCTCAACGGTGAATGAATGTGAACCGGCCTTGCGGTGGTTAGACATAACAACCACAATGACCTTATCAAAAAGCTTTGCGCTTCTTTTTATTATATCCAGGTGACCTATTGTAATAGGGTCAAAGCTACCCGGATAAATGGCAATTCTTTCTTTCATAACTCAGTCCTCCTGAGTTGCCCTTCTATAAAGGAACAAACCTGTTTTGCCGTATCTGTACTTTTTCTTAAGAACGAAATCGCCTGCATTTTCGGGAAGCTCATCCTTAAACGGAGCTTCGCAGATTATTACACCGCCCTCATTCATAACATCGGAAACCTTCTCCAGAGCCTTTTCAAGTATGCCCACAGAATAAGGCGGATCGAGCAGGGCAATGTCATATTTTTCCGTTCTTCTTGCAAGGAAGCTTAAAGCGTCGCTTTGAATAACAACGGCATTTTTTGAAAATCCCGTATGCTCAAGATTTTGCTTAATAACATCAACGCTCTTTTTTGACATGTCAACTATAACAGCGCTTGCCGCACCTCTTGACAAAGCCTCAATAGCCAGCTGACCGCTGCCACCGAAAAGGTCAAGCACGCGTCTGCCCTCAATTTCAAACTGAATGATGCTGAAAAGAGCTTCCTTAACTATGTCGGTTGTCGGTCTTACATCGTCACCCTCAAGGGTGATAAGTTTTCTGCCTCTTGCTGAGCCTGTAATTACTCTCATATAATCCCTCCTTAGACACAGTTACTTACGATACATTATCACATTTTTTTGACAAAAAATCAACACTATTTGCCTAAATTCTACTTTTTTACTTAAATTTACTATGTCTTATAGCTATTTTTTACATAATCAGACAAGTAAATCCCTTGTTTTTATTCTAAATCTGCCTTTGGTGACACTTCTTTTCTGCCGTGGTTATATAGCTTTCTGTTATCCAGCGCCCACTGTCTTGGGGTGAACTCACCGTCTTTAACGTCACCGACAGCGTTTGCGATTTCATAAATCGTTGCGTCGAGAGTGTCAAGCTGGCTTAAAATTTCCGCTTCAAGGAACATGGGTCTGACCGCCGCACCGAACTCAGGCTGTCCGTGATGAGAGATAACCATATGCTGCAAAAGAGTAGCTGTATCATCACTGATTCCAAGCTCTTTAGCTTTGGTTTCAATTTTCATCGCTCCCATAACAAGATGACCTAAAAGCTCACCTTTCACCGAGTACCCCGTAGCAAGACCTGCGCTGCTGATGTCAAACTCATCAATTTTACAAAGGTCATGAACTATGATACCGCACATAAGCAAATCCTTGTCTACGCTGGGATAAATATTGCAAAGGCTTTGAGCGAGCTTAATAATCGACAAGGTGTGATATAAAAGTCCGCCTCTCATAGCGTGATGAAGCTTAAAGGCTGCGGGCCAAAAAAGAAGCTGCTTTTCTCTATCCTTAACAAGGGCATATGTAAGCTTTTTAAGCTCCTCGTCTTTAACGCAAGCGATAACATTCATAATTTGACCTAACATCATCTCTCCGCTGTACTCTGCCGAGGGTACGAAGTCTGTTACATTAACGCCGTCGTTTTCGTTAACAGGTCTGATTTTTTCTACTCTAAGCTGGTCGTTACCGTTAAACTGAGTCAGGCTACCTCTGATTTTAACAAGGTCACCCGGAGCATAAACTCCGTGAACAAGCTCACTGTAATCCCAAAGCTTGCCGTTGATTTCACCGTCTTTATTGCATAAAATCAAGTCAAGATATGCAGCTCCCTTAACATTGGCTTTTTTATCCGCAGTTTTAATAAGCCAGAAGCCGTCTGATGTGTTTGGACTCATAATTAAACTCTCCTTTGTTTAGTCGTTTTATTGTATAGTAAAGCCTTCGCCTGAAATTTCCCCTGCATCGCAAACAATAGCGAATGCCTTTGGGTCTTTTTGAGCAACAAGGCGTAAAAGATTGCTGATTTGTGTTTTCTTTGCCGCACAAAGAATAAGCTTTTTGTCTTCCATGGTATAACCGCCCTTTGCCCTGAGAGTGGTTGCACCTCTGCCTATTTCGCAAAGTATGCAAGTGAGCACCGCACTTTCTTTTTCCGTTATAATAAGCACAAGCTTCGAGTGGTCGCTGCCGTAAAGCACAGTGTCAATAACCTTTGAAGATAAAAATATAACAATAATAGCGTACATAATGCTCTCAATTTCGCCATAAACCACATAGCTGAGCAGTACAATAACCAAATCTATAAATAAAATCACTCTGCCCATTGAAAATCGAGGGTGCTTTTTTCGCATAAGCATAGCTACTATGTCAGTACCGCCGGTGGTAGCGCCTGTCATAAACACAAGGGCAAGGCCCACACCTGAAAGTACACCGCAAAAAATGCACCCCAAAAGCTTATCGCCGGTGTAGGGCTTTATAAAAACAGCACCCAAGTCAATAAATGAAGAAAAAACAGCCGTTGCCACAACGGTTTTAATTAAGAAAGAGCCTTTCAGTTGTTTCCAAGCCAAAAGGAAAAGGGGAATATTCAGCGCAAAAATAACGCTTCCTATGGGTACTGTGGGAACGAGATAATTTATTACCGTACCCACACCTGTAAGACCGCCTTGAACAATATTGTTAGGCGCAGAAAACATATTGACAGAGACGCTGAAAATGGCACTGCCTAAAATCCACAGAAAAGTATCACGAAAAATCCGTCTAAAACTCAAGCCTATCACCCACCGAAAAGAAACCACAGGGGACAGGTACTTTAGTGCCCAGAACACAAAAGTACCTGTCCCCTGTTACACTAATTGCTAATTCTTCCTCGCCCTCGCCAGGCAGGCATTACTTTTTTCGCAAAAAAGTAATCAAAAAAACTTACTTGCTTCCATTTATAATCGGGTGCGGGTGTCCCGCCCATAATTGCACATT
>CAYWKY010000001.1:0-38492 GCA_964458915.1 uncultured Faecalibacterium sp. | reverse complement strand
TAATTGCACATTACTAATTGCACATTCAAAGCGTGAGAATGAAATCATCCTACACAGCACAGCCTCACTCTCATTCCGCTATAATTCCAAACAGCTCTCTTAATCGGTCGATGTCACCTGAAAGATACAAATAGCCGAAAAGTGCTTCAACTGCTGTAGCATAGTGATAATCTCCCTCGCTGGCGTTTTTCGCTTTGTGATTAGTATGGGCATTTCTGCCACGCTTAAATACACTTAATTCCTCCTCAGTTAAAATAGGAAGAATTTTCTTTGCCGCCTCAGCCTGTGCGCCGGCTTTAACCATTTTAGTTGACTGCTGATGAAGCTTATTAACAGGTCTGTTAGCCTGACAGACAAGACTTTCTCTGACAAAAAGGTCAAAAACCGTGTCCCCAACAAAGGCAAGATTCAGCGGACTTAAGGTTTTAGGGTTACACTTAGAATTTACAAATCTTTCCATATAATAATCCTTTAGATTTTTTAGTTCATAAACTCAAATTCATAATCGTATATGCTGACTATATCCCCTTCTTGTATGCCCTTTTCTCTCAGAGCGTCAATGATTCCGCTGGAAATAAGTACACGCTGGAAATATTGCAAGGATTCATAGTCATCAAGGTCGGTACGGCAAATAATTTTAATAAGCCAAGGCGCTTCAACAATATAAACGTCGTCCTCCACCTCGATTGTAAAGCCTGTGTTTTGCTTTGAAAGAAGAGTTTCCATGGGAATTTCTTCGCTCTCGTAGCGTTTTACCGGCGGCAGGGTACTGAGCATAGCCGCAACAGCGTCGATAACCTCTTTTGTACCCATAGTAATAGGCGCACACATCTCGAAATATTTATAGCCTTGATTTTCAATATAGCTTTTAAATTCTTCTCTTTGCTCCTCGCTTGCAAGGTCAATTTTGTTGCCCACAACTATTTGGGGTCTTTGAGCAAGCTCCGGATTAAATCTTTCAAGCTCAAGATTGATTTTCTCAAAATCCTCTTTCGGGTCTCTGCCCTCGCTACCTGCAACGTCAACAATATGAACGAGCATTCTGCATCTGTCAACATGTCTTAAAAAAGCGTGACCCAAACCGATACCCTCGCTTGCACCCTCAATAAGGCCGGGTATATCAGCGATAACAAAGGAGTTGCCTTCGCCCATTGAAACCACACCTAAAACCGGGGTTATTGTTGTGAAATGATAGTCGGCAATAATAGGCTTAGCTTGGCTGACAACAGAAATAAAGCTGGATTTGCCCACATTGGGGAAGCCTAAAAGTCCCACATCGGCAAGAAGCTTTAATTCAAGAACAACCTCCCATTCCTCGCCTGGCGTGCCGCCCTTTGCGAAACGCGGTGTCTGTCTTGTGGGTGTTGCGAAATGGCTGTTACCCCAACCGCCTCTGCCACCCTTTGCAGCAATAAAGGAATCGTCGTCAGACATATCCGCCATAAGTGTACCGCTTTCTTTTTCCCTGATAATAGTACCTCTGGGAACTCTTATAACAAGATCCTCACCTTTTTTTCCGTTTCGTCTTCCGCCTTGTCCGTCCATACCGTTAGGCGCTTTATATTTTCTTTTATATTTAAAATCCGCCAGTGTGGATAAATTATCGTCAACCTCAAAGACAATATCGCCACCCTTACCGCCGTCACCGCCGTCAGGTCCGCCGGAAGCTACATATTTTTCACGGTGAAAAGCAACAGCGCCGTTGCCACCGTCACCGGCTTTAATTTTAATTACGGCTTTATCTATAAACATTGTGTCTGCCTCCTTTTTTATACATAGTTTTACCTAATCGGTTCATTATACTATATTAGAGCAAAAAAATCAACTTTTAGCTTTTGGCAAATGACAAAAGGGAGCACCCGACAAATTAATGCCAAATGCTCCCTTAATTGGTTTATTCTATTTTATCTGCTCACGAAACATACTTGAATTTTATTATGGCTGTTATTTTGTAGCTTTTAATATCGTCGTCATACTCTGTGTCGCCAACGCTAAAGGCTGTTATGCTTGTGCCAAAGCCTTTACAAAGCCCGGCGGTCACCTTTTCCGCTATACTATGTGCGCCATAGGCAGCTTTACTCAAAGGTGAAAAGCAGTTGAGCTTGACGGTAATTTCATTAGTTTCGCCTGTGTCCGAGAAAATGACGGAGTTTTCTTTGCAGGAAAAGGATAAATAGGTCTCTCTTATCGGTACGGGCAAGCCCTCAGTGTCATAGGCTCTTATTGCCTTACCCAAAAGCGAGAGCTTATCGTCCTGGTTAATATATTCAATTAGGCTTGTTATTAGATTTGTTGAAAAAATCATCTTAGCCCTCCCTATGAACTATGGCCCACATATAAAGCGGTCGGCACATTTTATAAACTATCTCATGGTGGTCAACCCCAAAATAGCTGCCGTTAAAACCAAGGCGATAATTTATCCCGTCTATACTCTTTAAATCAATAGACGGGTCACAAATAAGAAGATATTTATTAAGTCCGTCATATCCCAGCTCTGTTGGTACTCCGCTGAGATATAGCTTGTTTTTATACCTTAAAGGCTGCAAAAAGGCGAAGAAATCGTAGCTTTCCCTGTCTGTGGCAGATATATAGGACATTTTAAGCCCGTATTTGTCAAAAAGCTTGTTTTTTAACACTTTATTTGCCACAGCAGTAAAAGCCTCCGTCTTTTAAAATTGAGCTTGCCTCCGCTATTGCAAGGGCACGCTTTTCAATTGCAAGTCTCATTTCCTTTTCCGGGTTTCTTTTAACAGTCATATCGCCGGCTTTATAGCTTTCGTAGCTGTCTGTGTCGCTGAATCGTCTTATAAAAAAATAGAAATCAGCAATGGCAGCCGCCGTTTGTGTTATAAGCGGGTCGTTTTCGTCTGTACCCTCCTTGAGTCTTGCCTTGACCCAGGCAAGACCCCTTTCACAGCAGGGAAACAGCTCCTCACCGGTGTGTTCCTTTGATGTTTCATAGGCGCAAAGAGCCGAATAAACATCGCTGACAGTTATCATAGCTTATCACCCTTAGGCGACGGCGAGAAGCTTAGATGCGTCGCCGTAAATTTTAGCAAAGCCTGCAATAGCTGTAATAGATGCTCTTTCAAGCTGGCGGTCAATAAGCTTGTCGTATTCTGTAATAACAGAGTCGGAAACAACCTTTTCCAAAGCGCAGCTCTTGTCAAGACCGAGAAGCTCCTTGCTGTTAAGCTCACTGCTTTTATAAAGCTCTGCACCAAAGGGAGTGACAAGCTTTCCGCTTGCGTGAAAGTCGAGACCTGTATAAGCGTCTCTAAATTCGCTCATTTTAAGAATTTGTGAAAGCATATCAGGCGAAGCGATAATAGTTGAAAGGTTATATGGAGAAAACTTGTTCCAGAAGTCCACAAGGTCGTTATAGCTCATTGATGAGCCGGAAAGTGAAATTTTCTCGGCGGCATTGCCGTTGCCGTCACCGTTTTTGAGAACTGAAATAGCGTCGCCTAACTGAGCTCTTGCAATGGCAGCACCGATTTGCTTGAGAGTGACAGTGAAAAGGTCAAGGCGCTGGAAGCGAATAGCCTCATAGGAAGCGGATAAAATTCTGCCTCGCTTGTGAAGCTTAACAAGGTTTTCCTGAGTGGTTATTTTTGTTTCGGGGATAACTGCGCCCTCATTAACCACCTTAGGCATATGCTCATCGCCGGGGATTGAAGCTATGGTACGATAATCCATGCCCTCAATAGTTGTGGTTGTGGCAATTATTTTAGACACTAAATCAGTTTGCTCAATGCCTTGAGCGACAGCTCTTGAAACATATTCCGGGAAAAGAGCCGCTGAGTCTGAGGTCTTAAAAAACTTTTCGATTGTGTCGCTGTTTCTGCCGCTGACCTTAATGTCGAAACGCTTAAGCTGACGCTGATATGCGTCAAGACCCTCTAAAGCAGTGCCAATATAATTTTCGCTTGGGTCAATGCTTTCAAGAGCCTGAGTGAAGGATTTGCCCGTGCCGTAAAGTCCTTTTTCAAGTTTAATGTTGTCGAATGTCATGTTATTTTACCTCCCGTTTTATTAGAGAATAATTGATATTGTTTTGTTTGTGGTGTCAACCTCGGCAACGAGAATTTCTCTGCCCTTTTCGCTAACTTTAGCGTTGCCGTTTCCGTCGCAAGCGAGATTGTTATAGCCTACTGTGGGTGCGGTGCCGGTATATGGCAACTGAACGAAGCCTGAAAGAGCGACGGTAATATAGTTGCCTCTTGCATCTGTGCAAACGCCGCAGAATTTTGCATCTGAAGCCGGTAAAACAGCTTTGCAATTTGCTTCAAGCATCACTGTAGAGCCGACTTTGATTTTTGAATCTGTGTAAAGAGTAACCTCTTTTGTGTTAAAGCCGTTAAGTTTGGGGTACATAATAAAAATCCTCCTTAAATTATAAAATCAGTGTTAATTTCTCTTTTTTTCTCTTGGCAGGGCTTTAGCTGAATGGAAAGGGGTACAATAGTGTTCGCCTGCTTTTCCATATCGTCTTTAAGCTTTTCAAGGTCTGCCGTGTTCATGTTGACACAGCCCTGAGCGAATTGCTTTGAGCTGACACCGGGCATAATTATTAAAGAATAGCGTGTTATGTCGCAAATGAGCTGCTTTTTGTAATTTTCGCCCTCCTCGGCAGCCTTTTCCAGCTTGATAATATAATCGGCTATTTCCTTTGCGTCCTGCGAAGTTAAAATAGCGCCGCCGGATATGGACTTAATAATATCCTTTGATTGAAGATTGCTTTTCTTTTTTATTTCAAAAGCCTTGCTGACCCCTGCCTGTCGCTGGGCGGGTACGGCGACAAAGGACCACTCATAGGCATCTGTTATGTTCTCCAGCCTTGCGTAGCAGGTCTTGCCCTTATAGACCCTGCCTTTAATGTGAGAACATTCGTTGGAGCGCATACTCTTTGAACAAATGCTGCAAATACTGTCCGAGGCACTACAGCTGACACTGACCTCTTTTTTGATTCCGCCGTCAATGGCGGCTATAAGCTCGGCGTTGCTGTCGGTTCTTAGCATATAAGCTCTCGCTTTAACAGCCATATATTTCTCGCCATATGAGGTGAGCTTGTTGTCGTCCTGCTCAATATAGCAGCGGAATATTCTTGCACTTTGATCCTTTGAGCGCATACTGTGGTCGGAAATTCCCGTCTTGCCCACAAATAACTGCTTTAAAGCGAGAAGGGATTCCTTGGTGAAGCACTCGAAGTCTCTGTCAACCTCATTGTCGCAAAGAGTAAGGGTGAAAATATATACGTCCTTTTCTTCTAAAGGTCTTCGAGTGTAATTATTTATCATTTCCAGCTCTTTTTCTAAGGATAATTGATTGTTATTCAGTCTCATTTCCTCCTAACTGTGAAAGAATTTGTTTTGCTTGAGCATCGTAATAGTTGCTCTTTGAAATTTCGCAAATATCCTGTAAGGTTACATCGTCCCACTCAACGGTGAAGCCTGTGTCAAAACCGTTAAGCCGCAAAAACATATGGCAGATTTTTCTTATCACCGGGGTCAACTCACGGCGATAAAAATCAATTTCACTAGTCAGAATGTCAGCCTGCTGACTGCTCATACGCTCTGTTGTTGACCAGCTAAGACCTAACAAAAAGGGCGGAATACCCATTTTCGCCACAATTTGCTCAAGAAGCTGTCTGACGGGGACATCACTGTCAAGAATCTGATTGTCAGCGCCTATGGTTTTTATGTTCACATCGCCAACGGCAACAAAATCTCTGACAGTGGAACCGCTTTGCATGGTACGGCTCCACTCCGTTGCCACCTGCATAGCACGCTCTTTGGCATATGCCTTGTCAACGGCATCGTTTTGTGGCTTATAGGTTACAGCGAAGCGGACATTGCCAAGGCGCTCCCAGTTGATTCCCACAGTGTTGTAAATCTTCAAAAGAATATCGCTGACAAAAGGCAACCCTTTTAAAATAGATGTGCCGTAAAGCTTGCCCGGCTCAGGGTTGTGGGCAGTTAAAAGAATCAGCGCAGGATATTTCACCGGCGTAAAGCTTCCGTCCCTGTTAAGGGAGGAAACACGCACATCTAAGGGGGAGTCGCCATAGCTTAGCGAAACATCGGACAGGTCGCTGTTATAAAGGTGGGTGACAGTGCCTGCGCCTATAACCATTTCGCCAACGGCAGTGCCATAGGTTAAAAGCTGCTCAAAATAGGTGGAAATAAAAGATTCAACACCTTGTCGGGTACCGCCCACATTGACATTTTGCAAAAACTCATTAAGTGGGGCTTCGGCTTGCTTGTCCTGACAAATAACCTGAAATGAGCCTAAAAGCCTGACGGTTTTCATTATCGCCGCATCAATAACGGGTATGGCTTCACGAAGGCAGCGATATAAAGCCGCATCGCAGGCTCTCTCAGGTGTATATGAGCCAAGGCTTAAAAACGGGTGAGCCACTTTGCCTGTTTGCGGTACTGCCAGCGCCGATTGAGTTATAGGCTGTTTTTTATGCTTACCTATTGCCAAAATAATCTCCTTTCTCTTAGGACCTCTGTGCGGAAATAACAAAGAAGTCCTCTTGTTTTTCCTGTGACAGAATAGTTGAAACGAAATATCTTATTTCGTCCATTGCGTGATCGTTTTCCTTTTTCGGCACATCCTTTCCTGCGCTTTCGTCCCAGCGATAAAGAGAAAATTCCTTTATTGCGGCTTTGCAAACAGGTGAAACTATTATTTGCCCTTGTCTGAAAGCGCTTTGAACCTTGCGAATACCGTCTGTCACATCGTTTTTCGCTTTAATGGTTCTAAATTTACCGTGACGGCGGATACACTCTATAAAAGAGGCGGCGGAGGGGTCTATTATCACCGCCTCTATGCTCAGATTATCAGTGAAAGCTAAAAGCTTTTCATAATACTCCTCGTCTGTGAGCTGTCTGCCCTCAAGCTTTGAGGAAAAATAAAATTCGTCGAAGCGGTACCACACACCGCCGTGAAGACCCCACAATCCCATAGATGTGGGGTTCACTGTGCCATAATCGCAAGAGACATAATATTTGTCAAAACAATTGACGGGAGGCTTTTCAATATATTTGCCCTTTGCGTTTTCAGGGTAGACAAGACCGTCAACTGCAACCCACTTGCCCAAAACAAAGCGTTCATAAAATGTGCCGCTGTAAAGACTTTCATACCGTCTTATAATATCTTCGCTCAAGGAAGGATTATCAGCCATTAAAAAGTGAAGATAAAGACAGTTTTTTTCCTCAGCCTTTTTTATCCACTGCTCATAAAACCAGTGCATAGGGTTTTCCGGGTTGCAGTTGAACCAAAATTTCGAGTGAGGCAACGAGCATCTTGCAAGTGCCTGCTCACAAAAGGAGCGAGGCATTAAAGCCACTTCGTCAAGAAGAACACCGCCCAAGGTCATGCCTTGAATCAGTGCGGCAGAGCCTTCGTCCTTACCGCCGAAAAGATAAAATCTGTTGCTTCTTTTGCCATAGGAAATAATAATCAGGTTTTGTGACAGCTTCTCTTTACAATCAAAACCAAGCTCTCTTAGTGTGCTTAAAAGTGGAACAACTATATTCCTTTTAAGAGCTGTGACAGTTTTGCCGCAAAGTGCAAAGGAAGTGTCTTGAAACTCATAAAATGCCCATGTGACAAAGGAAAGAGCCATACAGGTGGTTTTTCCGCTTCTGACTGCACCGTCGCAAATAATGGCATCGTAGTGGCTGTAGGGTGAATTCTTATGCCACCAAGACAGGGCTATCAGTTGCTTTTTAGAGAAAAACTCATATTGTGCCTTACTCACTCTTTTCATCTGCGAGAGCCAGAGCACCTTTCTCTATAGCTGAAAAAATAGAGCTTTCCTTTTCCTGTGTGACAGCGGTTATACCTGTCAGCTTCTCTAAAGCCTTAAGGCGATCGAAAAACTTAATTTCAATATCTCCGCCCTTTTTCCTTTTGATTTCAGCGATATTAAAAAGATCCATTTTTTCAATATCACTTTCGGTCACATCCTCTTTGAAAGCCAAAGAAATTGCGTCGCTGACACAGCCGAAGGCGAGTCGTGCAAAGCCTAAGGCAACATCATTGTCAGTGGCCCTTCGTTGCTTGTCAATTCGAGCGATTTCTTCAGCTATTTCCTTTCTTTTCAGCAGTCGCAAAGCAGATTTTTCCGGGAACATATATCCGGATTTTACAGCGGCCTCTCTTGGGTTTCTGTTCAGGCTGTAATAAGTGCAAAACAGCCTTTCTTTTGAAGTTAACTCTTTAATGTTAATTGCTCCTTTCGTTTTCAGTTTGGGTTTTGCCTCCCAACAATATGGCGTAGTCCTACTTAAGTTTCCGCTTTTTCGCAACAAAAGGAGAAAAACTTTATTTTTAGGTTAAAAAATCTTTTATCCCCTTTATTTTAAATCGGTTTTATAATATAATAATAAGATAAGCTAAAAAGAAAGAGGTGTCAGCTTTATGTCAGGTTTTTCATCTGTGCTCATGAAGAGTGCCGAATATATGAGTATACTCTCGGCTGTTAAAGGCGGCAGAGTACCTATGGGAGTTATTGGCTTAACGCCTGTTCATAAGGCTCACTATATATCGTCGCTTTGCGAAGAGCTTAACAAAACGAGCCTTATAATTTGCCCCGATGAGGGCACAGCCAGCAAAATGTGCGACGATATTAACACCTTTTCCTCAGATGCAGTGGTTTACCCTGCAAGAGACTATAATTTCAGGCCCTCCGATACTCAGTCCAGAGAGTTTGAGCAGCGCCGATTAGGTGTTTTAACAAAAATGTTAAACGGTCGGTGCAAATATGTGCTTTGCTCCATTGAGGCGGCAATGCAGCTGACCTTGCCGAAAAACGAGCTAAAAAAGCGTACTTTAACTGTGGCAAACGGCGAGGATATATCGCAGCATAATATAATTCGTACCCTTTTATCGGCAGGCTATGTCAGAGCCGACCAGGTTGAGGGTACCGGACAGTTCTCAATAAGAGGCGGCATAATCGATATATTCCCGCCCTCATATTCTTCTCCTGTGCGATTGGAATTTTGGGGCGACACTATAGATTCCATTTCCCTTTTTGACCTGGACACACAAAGACGAACTGATATTCTCGACGAGGTGAGCATCACCCCGGCAATGGAGGTTTTGTTTGACAGCGCCGAGGATATGAAAGCCAAGTTAGAAAGCTTTGTTTTAACCGTTAAGGGCAAAGGCAGCGTCAAAGTCAAAGCCTCAATAAACGAGGATATAGAAAAGCTTTCTCGCTATATTAATGTCAGCGCAAGCGATCGCTATTTAGATTTAGCCTATGAGCAGCTTAGTACAGTTTTCGACTATCTTGACGACGGATTGCTCTTTGTCTGTGAAAGTGCTTTAACGGCGCAGAAATACACCTCAGTGCATCAGCTTCTTTTAGAGGATGTGCGTACTATGTTTGAGGACGGTGTGCTGACAAAGGGCATTGACACATATTCTCTTACATGGAATGAAATCACTTCCCGCTACACAAAGCATGGTGCAATTTTCATGGATAACCTGACACGAGGCTCTTTTGATATTCCCGTTAAAGAGCTTGTGAGTGTTACAGCCGGTCAGCTTGCCCGTTGGGACGGCACTTTAAGCTATCTGACAGAGGATATTGAGCCTCTAATTAAAAGAAAATATAGCGTTGTTGTTATGGCAGGCACAGAAAAAAGCGCAAAAGAGCTGTCTTATGACTTAGAAAGCGAAGGCTTTTCTTCCCACTATTTTCCTGTTGTACCCGGCGAGTTTCCCAAAGGCAGTGTAAGTGTTCTTGCCGGCACTGTAAGCTCAGGATTTGAATATAACTCCCTTTCCTTCACCCTTTTTACCTATGGCAAAAACTCAGGCAACACAGCAGCAAAGCCAAAGAAAAAATTTAAAAAGGGCAAGGGAATAACCTCCTTAGAGGAAATATCAAATGGGGACTATATTGTTCACGCTATTTACGGCATAGGTGTTTTTGACGGCATAAAAACCATGAAGGTTGACTCGGCAGTAAAAGACTTTATTAAAATCAACTACCGTGGCACAGATGTGCTTTATCTGCCTGTAACTCAGCTGGATTTAATCAGCAAATATATTTCGCCAAAGGATAGCGACAAGGCGGTTAAGCTCAACCGTTTAGGCTCTGACGAGTGGAAAAAGACTCAAAAAAGAGTAAAAGCTGCCGTAAAGGATATGGCGGCAGAGCTGACAAAAATATATCAAAAGAGAATGAACACCCCCGGCTACGCTTTTTCGCCGGATATTGATATGCAAAACGACTTTGAGCGTCGCTTTGAGTTTGAGGAAACCGATGACCAAATAGAAGCTGTCAATGAAATAAAGCGAGACATGGAAAGAAATGCGCCTATGGATAGACTCCTTTGCGGCGATGTTGGCTTCGGCAAAACTGAGGTAGCCTTGCGAGCCGCCTTTAAGTGCATAGCCGACGGCAAGCAGTGCGCTATTCTCGTACCCACAACTATCTTAGCTTTTCAGCATTATCAAACCATAAAAAAACGCTTTGACGGTTTCCCCGTTGAAATTGAAATGATTTCACGCTTTAGAACACCAACTCAGCGCACAAAAATCAAAAAGCGCTTAAAGCAAGGCAGCATAGACATAATAGTGGGAACTCATTCCCTTATTGCCAAAAGTGTAACCTTTAAGGATTTAGGTCTGCTAATCGTTGACGAGGAACAGCGTTTCGGTGTGGCTCAAAAAGAAAAGCTTAAGGAAAAATTCCCCTTGGTGGACGTTTTGACCCTTTCAGCTACACCTATCCCACGTACCCTTAACATGGCAATGGCAGGCATAAGAGATATGTCGGTTTTGGAGATTCCACCTGTGGGCAGACATCCTGTGCAAACCTATGTCCTGCCGCATAATATGGCGGTACTCAGCGAAGCTATGGAAAGAGAGCTTAGAAGAGGCGGTCAGGTTTATTATCTTCACAACAAGGTTGACACTATTGAAAAAACAGCGGCGCAAATCAAAGATCTTATCCCCGACGCAAAAATCGGCATCGGTCACGGCAAAATGAGCGAGGAGGAGCTAAGCGAGGTTTGGAGACAGCTGCTTGAAAACGAGATAAATATTCTTGTTTGCACCACTATTATAGAAACAGGTGTAGACGTACCTAACGCAAACACCCTTATTATTGAAGACGCAGACAGATTAGGTCTTGCCCAACTTCACCAAATAAGAGGTCGCGTGGGCAGAAGCCAAAGACGCGCCTTCGCCTACTTCACTTATAACGCTCAAAAGGCACTTAGCGAAATCGCTCAAAGGCGACTTGGCGCTATTAAAGAGTTCACTCAATTTGGTTCAGGCTTCAGAATTGCACAGCGTGACCTTGAAATAAGAGGTGCAGGTAATATTTTAGGCTCACAACAGCACGGTCATATGGAAGCTGTAGGCTATGATATGTACCTTCAGCTTTTAGGCGAAGCTATTGAAGAAGAGAAAACCGGCGAAGAAGTCAAAGAAAAAAGAGAATGTGTTGTTGACATCAGCGTTGACGCACACATTCCCGAAGATTATATTGACTCTGTTAAAAACAGAATATTTATGTATAAACGAATCGCATCTATCCAAACAGGCGAAGATGCTATGGACGTAATGGACGAGCTTATTGACCGTTTTGGTGAACCGCCTAAGGCGGTTAAGGGCCTTGTTGATGTGGCACTGCTTCGAGCTTATGCGGCAAACCTTGGCATATACGAGATAAAGCAGGATAAGGACAGCATCATAGCCTATCTTAACGAATTGCCGCCGGAGCGAATTGTAGAAATAGCCGGCAATATGGCAGGCAAAGGAATGGTTAAAGCCGCAGGAGCTGCACCCTATGTTGTTTTCAGGCTCAAAGGCAGAAGCCCTGTTGACGGCATTAAGGATATGATTGAGGTTATGGGAAGAACTCAGGAAAACAAATAATTTTCCCAAGGCTTCAAAGGATACAGTCCAAAAAACAGTATAGACAAAGAGGGAAGGTTGTGCTATTATAGCATAAAAAATAAGGAGTGTTATTATGGCAAAGAAAAGCTCAAGCAAGGATATAGGCATACTCTTTGATTTAATAGAGCTGTTAATATACAGCGGCATAGCTATATGGGCATTTAACGATAAGCCAAAGAGAGAGAAAATGCCGAAGACCACTGCGCCGACTATTGACTTGTCAACGCTAAGCCCCGTTGCAAAATATAAATATATCATAAACGAAAGCTTTCTAAAAATCTTTTTTAAGGTACCCTTTTTTACTGCTTTAACTGCGGCATTACCTGTAATAAAAATACTTCATACAATTGATAACTTGTATAACGATGAGTTTGTTGGCTTCGCTCTCTCATTGTTTGTCTTAATGATAATTTTTATTCTGGATATAATCGTTATATCATGCTCAGTTAAAGATATACTTGAAGCCAGAAACGAATATCATGAAAATGCTTCACCGGAGGAATTAGCAAATTCAACTATAGAGCTTAAAACAATTAAAAACTTAGCTCTTATTGTTATGATATATTCCACTATATTTTTTGTGATTTCGTTTTTAGTATATGTATATAAATTAGGTTGAGAAACCACAGAAACCACAGGGGACAGGTACTTTTGTGTTGTAGAACACAAAATGTACCTGTCCCCATTTACCCACTTCCCCTGTTACATACCAAAAAAACTCCCCACCTCAATTGAGATGGGGAGAATTTTTTATTCAGTTGTGACTTTTACAATCACCGTGTGACTTAACCAAAGATACCGAAAATCTTCTGGAAGAATTCCTTAATCTTCTTAAAGAGTCTCTGGAACCAGTTGAGGTTTTCTTCAACTTCGTCCTTAACGTCATCGCCTTCTTCAGGTGTACCGATTGTATCGTACCAAACGCCGGTAAGTTCTTCCATTGCGGATGCGATTGAACCGTAGATTGAACCTGAACCGTCACCGATTGCTCCGAAGAGCTGGCGATAGATTTCAACGATTGACTTGATGTCGCCCATAATAGCCTTGTCAACACCAACGCCTACGCCGAGAGCAATCATAAGAGCTGATACAAGAATATCAGTTGAGTTGTTCATCTCAGCCTGGTTGAAGAGCTGGTTAATTGCATATCTTACAGTTTCTTCAGCACCACTCTTAAGATCGAAGAAGTCTACGATCCACTGAACAAGTGCCTCTCTGTTGTGTGCGTCACCGAACATATCGAATACCCATGCAAGTATAACAGTAAGTGTATCGCCCTTATCGGCTACGATATGCTTCTGAGTTGTCTTGTGAGCTGCATCCGGATTAGCCTTAGTGTAAGCTGCATATTCATCAGCCTTCATTTCCTGTACATAGGAGTTAGCTTCATAGGAACGTGAGGTGTTAACCTCCTGAGCCTTGTCGCCACCCTTAGTAGCAAGCTTATGCCAATCGATTACAGGAATTCTGAAGTCATACTTGCTCTCACCAACTACGATGCCAAGGTCAATGCTGTGAAGAAGTTCTTCAAGCTTGAGATAGCTTTCAATATTAACACCAAGAACATTTGTTACTGTGATGAGTACTGTGTAGATCGGAGCAATGAGGTTCTTAACTGTAAGCAGTAAGCCTTCATTTGAGAAGAAGTATGCAAGATTCGGAAGGAGTCCGAGAATTGTATCAATAGGTCTGTCAAGGATCTTATTAACAAGCTCTGCAACCTTGTTAAGGAGGTAGCCGAGAAGCTGAGTCTCGTCTTTCTCAACAGCGGTCATAAACTGTCTGTGAGTGAGAACTTGTTCTGCGGGGAAGCCGAGAGCTTCGAGAAGCGGGATGATTGCGTAATCATATCCGTTACCGCCACCGATTTGAGCGATACCTAACAGGTCAAGCTTAATGCCTGTGCTTTCGCCGATAAGCAGAAGCTCAAACAGATCGTTAAGCGGTGTTAAGAAGCCTGCAAGTGCACGTGTGAACTGGTTGGTGTTACCGTCGGTAACTTCCCAATTAATGTTAGCTTCCTGAAGTGAAGTTACATTTGACCAGTTAGCGTTGTCGCCACCGGCTTTAACAGCCTTTTCAAGGTGAGCAGCGATGCCCTTAAGGTAGCTTCTTGTCTTAGCAAGCTCGCTGATCTTAGCTGAGAATGACTTAAGAGTAAGCGGAATCTCAATGCCAAGGTTGAGGCTTGCAACTGTTTCAAGGATAGGTCCTACTGAGTCGCCTGCAAGCAGACCGATAATCATATCAAGAAGCTGGTTAACAGTCTTGTTTGAAATATACGGTGCAAGAAGACCTCTGAGTGAACCAACGCCTGCTGCGTTGAGAATGTCAACTATAAGTGCGTCAAGGTTGTTAGCGATTATGTCAGCGTTTTGCTCTGTGAAGGTCAGATAGCCTCTATAATCTTCGCCGGTAACAGCGATAGGTCTGTTCTGTACAGGCTGATAGGTTGTTTCGCCGAGAAGACCTGCGATAAGGTCGATGATCTTTGAAGGATCTTCAACTACCTGGTCGATAATATCCTTGATTTCGGGGCTGAGTTCAACGCCGAGAGCTTCGAGGATTCTATCGATGTTAGTCTTGCCGTCTTCACCCTTTTCACCTATAACAACATCAAGAAGTGTTACGAAGGTGTCAGCCGGGTCGCCAACGATTGTGCTGTAGGTTGTGCCGTTGAAGATGTCGAACTTATCGTCGAGTCTTGTCTTGCTGAAGTCAACCTTACCGTCACCGTTAGCGTCCTTACCTGCCTTACCGACAAGTGCGAGCCAATCAAGGTCAACCTTAATGCCGAGAGCCTTACCCTCAATCTCAAGTGTTGCAAGGAGATTTTCGAGCAATGCTGCGATGTCGTCGCCCTTAACGATAATGTGGATACCGGATTCAATGCCCGGATGCTCAGTACCGAGGTACATCTGGACAACTTTCTTATCGGTATTGATATAACCGAGGTTAATTTCAATAGCGATGGGGATTATCTTGTCAACCTTAGCGATAAGCTGGTTAACAGGAGCGATGAGGTTGTCAACGATAGTTGTAATATCGTCGTTACCGAGAACGTAGCAAAGGTTAGCGAGGATACTTGTGAGCCAGTTGATCGGGTTCTTAAGTATGCCGTCGTCCTGTCTGTTGCCATTTGAATCAATTGAGCCGTAGATAGCTGTGTCGAGCATATCAAGTATCGGATAAAGAACGCTACCGTTATTTTCGAGTACTGTTGCATCGAATGTATCCTGACTCATAGCGTCAACGCCGAGGAGTTCAAGAAGAGGTAAGATTGCATAGTTGTAACCCATACCGCCCATGATGTTGATTTCGTCAAGAGCGCTGATTGGCTTACCAACTGATGTTTTACCGCTAGCGATAAACTCTGATTCTACCTGACCACCCTGAATGAGTACTGCGAGTACGCAATCAAGAGGCTTGATGAAGTCGCAAACAAGGTTGATAAGGTCGCGAAGACTCTTAACGCCCCAGTTGTAACCGTTAAATTCACGAGTTACCTTGCCTTCAGCGTCAGTAACCTCATGGCTGTTAAGTGTCCAAACCTGAGCCCATGTGAGCTTGTCGATTGTTGTATTTGCTGCCGCAGCTGTATCAGCAAAGAACTGCTTAACCTTTGAGCCAAAGAAGTCATTTGCGAATGCCTTGGGAGCTATGTCAAGGTCGGTGAGATTTGTGAGTGAGCGTACATAACCGAGAATAGGATCTATATCCTCAGCTTTAAGACCGGAGAGAAGCTCTGCGATCATGCCAACGAGCATATCAGCAATTGAGTCGTTAAGGAAGCCATTGATAAGATCTTCAAGGCTTGTTACGTCCTTGCCCTCTGAATCCTTAAGACCAACAAGGCTAAGGATTGTCGGGATAAGAGCGTCAAGGTTAGAAACAATGCTGTTAAACTGTTCGTTTGTACTCTCTGAGGTCATCTGAGTCTTGTCAATGGGCTGCTGCTTATAAGCCTTATATTCAACTAAGTACTTAGCAAGCAGGTCAATGAGAAGGTCAAGAATTTCCTCTTCCTTGTCAACGAGTGACATGAGGATGTTATAAATCTGATTTTCCTCGCCCTGTTCATTCTTTGCGTTGATACCGAGTGCAGTGCAAAGAATGTTAAGGAAGTCCTTAGTAAGAACTGTGTCAAGGATGAACATAAGTGTGTCGCCTGTTTCAACGTGCCACTTAGTAACTTCGGCGTTAAGAGCCGGGTTCTTAGGTACGTCAACCTTAATTGCTGCCTTAGCAAGTTCGATGAAGAAGTCTTCCTTGAGAGCCTTGATTACGTGAACGGTACCGTCCTTACCCTCAACTTTGAGATCGGGAAGTAAGCCGTTGATAAGCTCTACAAGAGCTTCGCCGTGGTCACTTAGCAAGCAGGTCAATGAGAAGGTCAAGAATTTCCTCTTCCTTGTCAACGAGTGACATGAGGATGTTATAAATCTGATTTTCCTCGCCCTGTTCATTCTTTGCGTTGATACCGAGTGCAGTGCAAAGAATGTTAAGGAAGTCCTTAGTAAGAACTGTGTCAAGGATGAACATAAGTGTGTCGCCTGTTTCAACGTGCCACTTAGTAACTTCGGCGTTAAGAGCCGGGTTCTTAGGTACGTCAACCTTAATTGCTGCCTTAGCAAGTTCGATGAAGAAGTCTTCCTTGAGAGCCTTGATTACGTGAACGGTACCGTCCTTACCCTCAACTTTGAGATCGGGAAGTAAGCCGTTGATAAGCTCTACAAGAGCTTCGCCGTGGTCACCTGCGATACCGAGGATACCGCTGATGGTGAGCATATCGTTCTTTGTAAGTGAAGCAAGAAGTGCGTCAAGCTGTTCTCTTGAAATTGTGCCTGAAAGTGCATCAACAAGTGAAAGAACAGGTGATACAAGGTTGTTGATGAGTACCTCAACACCGCCATTTGCGATGAAGAAGCTCAAGTTACCAAGAAGAACGAGTAGTGTATCGAAGGGAGCGCTGCAAAGAGTATCAACAAGAGTGAAGATGTAATCAACAGTGTTGCTGAGTGCATCAACTGCATCTGTTGCCTCAACCCATGTTGCGCCCATTTCCTCAAGACCGAGAGCCTTGAAGAGATACTTAATAGCGTTGTCATAACCTGCGTTACCCTTAAGTTTTACGTTGTCAACGCCCATGCCCTTAGCGATTTCAAGGTCACCGCCTGTGAGCAAGAATGCGAGAACACTCTCAAGAGGAGTAAGAAGGTCATAGACAGCACCGAGGAAGCTTTCCTTAGTGTTAACACCGGTAAATACAGGATCAATAGCAGTGATGTTGCCGTTCTCGTCCTTAGTGCTGTGAGCAGCGAGTACATCAGCCCAAGTGATTGCGCCGTCTGTACCTGTGCCTGTACCAACATTTACATAAGCCTGAAGCTGAGCGTTACCGCTTGCAGTAGCGAATGCTGTCGGAGTAAGGTCGATGCCGAGAAGGTCACCGAGAGTATCAACAAGATCAGCTTTGAGGTTTACACCGAGGAGCTTAATGAGCATATCGGTGATAGTCTTCATCATTGAATCTGTGAATACCATATCGTTGAGAAGTGTGTCAACGATGTGCTTGAGAACAGGTGTACCTGCGGGTACATTCTTAGAAGCCTGAAGCAGAGTATCCATAAGTGAGCCTTCCTCTACGTTATCGCCGGCAATAAGCGGGAGGATAACGGGAACTGCTTTACCAATGAGTCTATCGAGAGCTTCGATAGCTTCGTCTGCTCTATCAAGATTGTAATCCTTAACGCCGAAGAATAAGAATGCCATTTCAAGAGTTGTAACATTATATTCGCCGGTGAGAATGATTACGAGAGTACCGATAAGGTTAATGAGTGCGTTCTTATTGCTGAGAACATCATTGATAAGACCTTCGATTGTCGGGTCAAGGTTAGTGTCACCGAGAAGTCCGAGAACAAGCTCTTTAATAACAGCTACGTTCTTGTCGGTGAGAATTGCACCGAGAAGAGCTACCAATGTGTTAGCGGGATCGCCTTCGATGTTCTTATAAGGATCGTTGCCGTCGCCCTTCATAGTTGAGTCTGCATAGCCGTAAACCATAGCAGAATCTTTATAGATGATGTTGCCGTCTGCGTCTCTCTTAGCCATCTGAGCGGCAAGGCTGAGCCAATCGAGGTCAAGAGTAAGACCGAGAGGCTTGTCATTTACCTTGATGCCACTGAGAAGTGAGCCAAGAAGTGCGTTGAGGTCATCAGCCTTAAGATCAAACTTGAAGCCGGGTTCAAGACCCTTAGTACCTGTAAAGTCTGTGTCGAACTTGAATGCGCCGTCAACAATACCAACCTGGATGCTGATCGGATATACCTTGCAAACTGCGTCGAGAAGCTCTGTTACAGGAGCTACAAGGTTGAGTACGAAAGTATTGATACCTTCTGAACCAACGAAGTAGAACAAGTTAGCGATGAGACCGAATACCTGGCTAATGGGAGCAGCGAGAATTTCGTCTACTCTGCCAACGATTGTGTCAAGGATATACTTAAGTGATGAGCCATGATACTTGCTGTCGATTTCTCTGTCGTAGGTTGCCTGGTCAACAGGTGTTGCGCCAAGAGCCTCAAGAAGAGGAACGAGAGCGTAGTTATAGCCGTAACCACCGTTAATGCGAATATCTGCACGTCTTATAGAGTCACCGTCTTCAAGAGCGATAATCTGCTTACCGCTGAGAAGTACTTCAAATACTACATCGAGAGGAAGGAGAAGGTCGCAAGCGAAGTTCACAACATCTTCAAGAGTGTTGAGGTTCCAGTTAAACTGAGCGTTCATCTGTTTCTTCTGTACTGATGAAGTTGTGCCATCTTCAGCTGTTACATCTACCATAGCAGCTGTGAGAGTAACTACCTTAGCCTTATCGCCTTCACCGATTGTAATCGTCGTGCCATTAAGGTTAGCATCATTCGATAAGTAGTTTACAGCCTTGCCACCATCGGTGTAAGTGTAAACATACATAGCGTACTTAGCCTCTAACTCAGCCCATGTCGTAGCGTCGCCGATAAAGTTTTTAAGCTTAGAGCCAAACTTATCGTTAGCGAATGCCTGCGGGTTAATATTGAGGTTAAGGTTAGTAAGATCGTTGACATACTTGATGATTGAATCAAGGTCAGTTTTTGCAAGAACGGGAACAAGAGCATTCATAATGAGATTGCCAAGGTCTGCGTTCTTAAGAAGACCGTCAACGAGAGCACCAAGGTCGCTATCGGTACCAAGAAGACCGAGAACTGTTGTAAGAAGTGCATCGAGGGCTGTCATAGCGCCGGGAAGTGAATTCTTAACATCAGTTGCATTTTCACCGAATGCGCTGTAATCTGCCTTGACACTGTTGTCAAGATTGGACTGCGGAATTCTTGTATAAGTGATTGTGTATTTGTCAAGGAGCTTAAGAAGTACATCTACAAGTTCAATTTCCTTGTTTGCAAGTGAAACGAGAATCGAAGTAAGAGTGTCGTCTGCGCTTGCGTCAGGTTTGATTATGCCGGCAAGTGTCTTGAGGAATGTATCGTCAAGAACCTTGTCGAGGATGTACATAAGTGTTTCTGCTGCATCAACATTCCATGAAGTTGCAGGAGTTTTGCTGATAACGTCGGAAGGCTTGTCGTACTTAACGTCACCTTCGTATACTTCATCAACGATAGCATAGCGTGAAAGCTCAATGAAGAAGTCGGGAGCAAGAACGTCAGTTGTGTCAACAACATTGCCCTGATCGTCCTTAACCTTAAGTCCGCCGATAAGCTTGTTGAGAAGAGCAACAAGGTTTGCACCGCCGTTGTTACCAATTTCGATGATTTCTGTAAGGCTCATACCGATGAGACCTGTGAGAATATCGTCAAGCTGTTTTCTGCTGATAACAGGCTCAAGTAATTCAAGAATTGCAAAGACAGGAGTGAGGAGATTCTTAATAATCGGCTCAAGGTTGTCGTTTGCTAACAGGTAGCTGATACCTGCAACGAGTTCAAGAATTGTCTCAAGAGGAGCTGTTGTGAGCTTGCCAACGAGACCGTTTGTACCGATAAGACCGGTTACAAGCTTGTCAAGAGCGTCTGAGGAAGATGTTGCCGAAGCAAGATCTACACCGAATGCCTTAAACAGCGGAACAAGAGCGCCGTTATAAGCGTAACCGCCGGGTAACTTGATTTCGTCAAGCAGAGTTAATTCCTTACCGCAAAGCAGGAAGTCAAGAACAGGATTCAACGGAGTAATAAACTGAAGAATAGCATCAACAAATGTATCCTGATTATTTACACCCCAGTTGTAGGCTGTTGCTACACGATCCTTGCCGTCAGTAGTTTCTGTGCTATGAGCAAGCCAAGCGTCTTTCCATGTCTTGCTTGTACCAACATAGCTGATAAGAGCTGTGTTGCCTGTTGCCTTAGCGAAGGCCTGAGGTGCAAGGTCGATGCCCAGAAGGTCTTTAAGGATTCCAACAAGGTCTTCTGTTAAGAAGTTTGCAATTGCCTTAATGACTGCGTTTATAATTGTTTCAAAGTTCTTTGTTGTGAATACAAGCTCACCGAGAATGTATTCAACCATGCCGTAAAGGCTATCAGATGCATTAGCAGCATCAAGAAGTGTCTTGAGAATACCCGTTGCTGATGTGGAGTCGATGAACATGGGAAGAAGTTCAGGAACTTCACGAACTATGATAGTGTCAAGTCTGCTAATAGCCTTGTTAAGCTTATCTTTGTCTCCGGCTGTCTCACCAACGAAGTATGACAGTGCCTTAAAGACATTGTATACAGTCGGGAGAGCTTCAGTTGAGTAAGTACCGCTGAGAAGAAGAACTACTGCTGCGAGAAGCTCCTTAATGCCGTTAGGATCATAGATAATATCGTTAATGATACTAACTACGTCGATACCGCCGTCAGAGCCGTCAGGCAACTCAACATTCTTGAGAAGATTTTCAAGAAGCTTCGAGATTGCGTAAGCGTTATCTTCTGTCAAGATTGTGTCAATGAGAGTTGTGAAGGTATCTTCAACATCACCCTCAATGTTGTACCAAGTAGCACGAGTGCCTTCGGTTGTAACCTGTGCGGTCTGATGCTTAATAATATCGCCGTTTTCGTCAACCTTAGCCATCTTAGCTGCAAGAGCATTCCAGTCGAGATTAAGCTCAAGACCAAGGTCATCCTTAATTCCATCGCCATCAAGGTCGATCTGAATACCGCTGATAAGGTCAGCGATGAGAGCTGTGAGATCAGAAGCGCGACAATTGATATTAATGCCTGCCGGAAGTGAATCAGCATACTTAGAATCAAATGTTGTCTTAAGAACTGCGCCGTTTGTCTTGTTAAGCTCACTAAGGTCGATTGAGATACCGATCTTATAAACAGGAGCTACCTTTTCGAGCAAGATATTTGCGAATGCGAGAAGGTTCTCAGCAACATAGTTAATGCCGTTTGTACCAATGAAGTAGAACAGGTTAGCCAGCATACCGAGTAGAGTCTGAACAGGATGCTTAAGAAGGTCGTTTGTAACCTTGGATACGATTGCATCAAGGATATAATGGAGATGACCTTCTGTCTTAGCCAGCTCAATGTAATCTTCTTCGCTAATAGCTTCGATGCCGAATGCTTCGAGAAGCGGGATAATTGCGAAGTTGTAGCCTCTGCCGCCGTTGATGCGAATATCTTCACGCTCTTCAGCATTCTTATCTTCAAGAATGATTACCTGTTCACCGGTAAGAAGAAGACCGAGAACGCTATCAAGAGGATAGAGAAGGTCGCAAACGAAATCAACAAGTCCGTCGAAGTTTGTAGTGTAGTCAAACTCCCAATCAAATGTTGAGTGCATTTCCTTCTTGTGTACCTTTGTTGTGGTTTCGTTAACAGTTACGTCTTCCATAACCTTTGTAAGATTAACTGTCTTAGCAGCTGTACCTTCACCGATTGTTGCGGTTTCAAGGTTATCGTCATAGCTGTAGTAAGTCTCTTTCTTACCATCAACAGTATATTCGTATACATACTGGGTATATTTAGCTTCGAGCTCTTTCCATGAGATCTTGCCGTTCTTGTCAGTGTCAACAGCGGAAGCTATGAAGCTGTCAAGCTTAGAATCGAAGGTGTCATGGCAGAATGCATATGTGCTTATATCAAGGTTCAAGTTAGTAAGGTCATTTACATAACCGATTATCTCATCAAGGTCCATACTTGCGAGTAAGGGAACAAGCATATCCATGAGCATGTTACCTATATCGAGACCCTGGAGAAGCTCACCTAACAAGCTCTGAAGTGAATCAGCGTCAAGACCGAAGATACCAACAACAGCCGGGATAATACTATCGAGAGCTGAAAGAGCAGCTTGGAGTGATTCCTCATCCATCGGTTTGATGTGAGTAACAGGAGTCTTATTTATATCGCCACGGTTATAATCGGAGTAGGTTACTTTGTAATCAGTAAGCAATGTGATGATAATATCAACGATGTTATCCTGCTTACCGGCAAGACCAACTACGATTTGACCAACAGAGCTGTTTGCGTCAGCCTTAAGAAGGTTGCAAAGTACCTTTAAGAAGCTGTCGGAGCAAACTGTTGAAAGGATATACATAAGAGCGTCTGCTGTATCGATGTCCCAATCGGTTACGCTAATTTGTCTGGGCTGATAGTCATAGCCCATTTGACCCTCAGTGAGAGGTGTTTGAGTTGCATTAACAATACCGTAGTTAGCAATCTGGAGGAAGAAGTCCTCAGGAAGAAGGTTGAATGTTGCTACGTTGCCGAGTTCGTCTTCAATGGTAACTGTACCGAGAAGCTCGTTAAGCATTGCAACAAGGCCTTCACCATGCTCGCCTGCAATATTAATAATGTTAGTTACTGTGAGCATCTTACCGCCGGGCAGTTTGATATGGAGAAGATTTTCAAGAAGATCATCAATATCATTCATGTCAGCGATGGACTCAACAGTTGTCAAAAGACCGAAGATGGGAGCGAGAAGTCCCTTAACTGTCTCAGCTATACCGTCGGAAGCGATGAAGTAGCTAAGACCAACAACAACGTCGATAATTGTCTGAACAGGTGCATCTGCAAGTCTGTCTACGATACTAAGAATACCGTTGAGAAGCTCGCCAACGCAGTAAATTACGTTCTTATCTGTGCCAATTTGTTTGTTTGTTCTGATGTCTTCGCCAAGAGCCTTAGCGAGAGGTACAAGTACGTTGTCGTATGCGTTACCGCCATCGAGTGAGAAGCCTTCATAGATGAGAGTGATGGATTCACCTCTGAACAACCAGTCGAGGATCGGGCTGAACGGAGCAAGGATTTCAAGAAGTGTATTAATGAATTTCTCTTGCTTGTTTTCAGCTTCTGCAATGCCCCAATTATAGTCGAGGACAGCCTTTGTCTTTTGAGTTACGCCATCTTTCTCATAAACTGGAACAATGGGATAAGCTTTGCCGTCGATTTCGTGGCTTGTAACACCCTGAGTCAGGTAAGTAACCTCGAATTTCTTCTCCTTACCGCCGTTATCAGCAGCAGGGATAGTGCATTCGTATACATAGTAGTTCTTGGAAAGTGCGATGTCGGACCATGTGAGAGCCTTGTCGCCGTTCTTGAAGCTCATAATGTATGCTGATACTGCGCCCTGTTCGGTGCCTTCGAGAGCTGCGTCCATAGCTTTTGCGAAGCCTTCGGGTGTAATGTCAAGTTTGAGAACCTCTGTAGTAATATCGTTAATGGTCTTGAATGTCTTAGCATCAATGCCTGCGAGCAAGTTAACGATAAGGCTGAACAGAGTATTAATCATATCGTCTGTGAAGAGCATTGTTTCAAGAGCGTAGTCAACAACACTGCCGATTGATGCGTTGTCGTCATTCTTAACAGCTTCTGCAAGCTCTGTCACGATTTCGGGCATATTGTTCATACCGCCAAGGATATTGAACACCGGCTTGATAGCGTTGTTGATAACTGCATCAAGCTTATTGAGAGCTAACTCAACTTTATTCTTTGTTACGCCCTCTGTCTCGTAGTTGTAAGAAGCGCCTGTGAGTGCGTCGAAGAGTACCTTAACGTCGTTAACGGTGTAGTCAGCTGCAAGGAGCTTAATAACAACGTCTACAACTGTTGACGGGTCATCCATAGCGTCTCTTACAAGCTTAGCGAGATCTTCGCTCAAGTTAGCAAGAGCAGGAATATAACCGTTTTCGTCAAGCTCAACTTTGAGAACGTCCTTAAGGAGAGTGTCAACAAATTCCTTAGTAACGATCATGTCAAGGAACGCTACAAGTGCGTCTGCCTTATCAACTACGATTCTATCTCTCCATTCCTTACCTTCAGGATTTACCTTATCGTAAGCTGTGGATGTCATAGAAGCAACATACTTAATAGAACCATCCGCATTAGTTGCAACAGCACTCTGAACGAATGTCTTAAGGTCAAATTCAAGGTCAAGACCGTTTGCGAACTTACCTACTGCTGCTGTGATAAGCTGCTCAAAGGTTGCAAGGCTAAGGTCAATCTTAAGACCTACCTGTGCGCCGTGAGAAGCAACGCTATCACCAAGATAGAAGTTGATTATCGGGTTTTTGGTTGTATCTTCTGCGAAGATGTTGAGAAGGTTAATTTCAATTGCAACGGGAAGAACGCCTTCGACAGCTCTGAGAAGCTCTGAAACAGGAGCTATAAGGTTGCCGATAAGCTTAGTTAAGCCGTCGCCGTTAGCCATTGAGTAAACGAGATTTGTTACAAGGTTGATTACGAAGCTCATAGGCTGGTTAAGACCATCAGCAATATACTTGAGAAGTGTTTCAAGGATATAGCCAAGTGCGCCCTGATTAGCAAATGTTGCTTCATATTCAGTCTGAGTCTTAATCATTTCGTTAGGTACGCCCAGAGTTTCAAGAAGCGGGATAATCGCATAGTTGTAACCTGAACCGCCCATGATGTTGATTTCGCCAAATGCGCCGATTGAGTCGCAATTTGTAGCGTCACCATCGTCGGTACCACCGGCGAGAAGAACTTCAAGAATGAAGTCTACGGGCTTGAGTAAGCCTGTAAGGATTGCAACAAACTTATCGATTTGCTTATACATCTTTGAGTAAGTCACTACATTGTTTTCAACAGTATCAGTGAGCTTATCCATACCCCAAGCGTAATCATAAACGACCTTAGTAGCACGCTTATCTGTATAAACGGGAGTAACGATAACATTTGCGCCATCTTTCTCGATGTAGTAGGTACCATCTGTGTCTTTCTTAACATCATTAAGTGCTGTTTCAGTACCGTTTACATTGTATACGAGAGTGCCTGTGCTATCTGTCTTCTGCTCGTAAACCTTTGTAAGTGTATAGGTTTCGTTGTCGCTTACTTTGTACTCAGTTGCGTTTGCATCAGCGAGATATACTGTGTTAACAACTTCCTTGCCGTCCTTATCGACGCTGGTGTAGGTGTAAACATACTTAGTATATTTCTCAGCAACTTCAGCCCAAGTCGTAGCTTCACCGAAGAAGTCTGCGAGAGTTTCGTTATTCTTATAGGTTTCAACGCTAATGTCGATTTCTTCACCGAGAATACCGGCAATAGTGTCAATGAGTGACATTGTGTCGCTGTTGAGACCTGAGAAGAGACCTGCGATTAGGCCAACGATCATGTTAACCATATCGTCGGTGAATACAAGACCGCCAACGAGATCCTGAAGTGAACCAAGACCTGTAATCTCAAAGATAGGATTAATTAAGTTGTCAAGGTTAGTGATAGCGTTAAGAGTTGTGTCTCTTGTAACAGTATGACCGTTTTCATCACCGGCATAGAGTACAGGAATCTTCTTAAACGCATTTTCGCCTTCTTCTGCGAAGATTACTGCGTACTCAACAAGGTACTCAGTTGTAAGAGTACCAAGGAGATCTACAATACCCTTAGCAGCGTCGTCAGCTGTGAGAGCCTTGATAACATCGTTGAGGATGTTATCAGTGTCAGTCTCATCAACACTTATGAATTGACCGAGGATCTCATCTGTGAGAACGAAGTTAAGAAGACCGTAGAGTGAGTGGTCACAACCAACAACTGTTGTAATCTTCTTACTAAGAATTGCGTCACCTGTAAGCGGGTTGCCGTTTGTATCAACAGCGTTGCCGTCCTTATCAAGGAGAGCTGATGTTGCTGATGTTCTGAGTGAGTCGAATGTAGTATATTCGCCCATTGCAGCAACAAGACCTGTGAGCATATCCTTAGTGATAGTGAAGTCAAGACCTGTATTGACTGTGATAGCCTTGATAGTCTTTTTGTTATTATTTTTATCAGTTATTTCTTTGTCAAAGATCTTAGAAGTATCTTTAATTTCGACTGTTTCTTTCTTGTCGTTTACATAAGTTGCTTTACCGTTAGCAACTGTTACCTCATAGTCCTTGGGATTCTGGATAAGCTTATTGAGCATATCGAGAAGCTTGTCGAGCTTGAGAATGCTAAGGTCAAGACCGAGCATTGAAAGAAGGTCGTCTGTGCCTGTCAAGGGTGAAAGCACCTTAAACAGACCGTTTGCAAGTGCAAGCACATTGTCAACGAGATTTGCAAGATTGTCGCTTGCTACGAAGTAGAGGAGTCCTGCAAGGTGGTTTGAAAGGAACTCAATGGGGCCCTGAGCGAGACCGTCAACGAGAGCCATAATCATGTTAACAACTGCACCGAGAATATCCTCAATGTTGGTGTAAGCATTGAATGTAGCACCGTCAGGAATCTGAGCTGCAAGAGCTGTACCCTTAATCTGACCGAAGATTGCTTCAGCGAGAGCAAGGAGACCTTCGTCATAGCCCTTTGAACCACGAAGTTCGATATAACCGTCGCCAACGATAACACCAGCTTCTATTTCTTCAGCTCTATCGTCGTTGTCAGTTGCGCCTGTTATATCAGCATCAAAGTCACCGACATATTGGCCGTTGCTTGAGAGAAGTGTAACTGTCTTGCCCTGGAGAACAAGTTGAAGAACTGCTGTCAAGGGTTCAAGAATAACTGTGAATGCCTTAATGAGTGCATCAAGCTTATCTGTAGCATCTTTGATGCCGAAGGTAAGGTTCTCGTCAAGCTTAATAGCTGTCTTATGAACAGACTTACCGTCAACTACTTCATATGCTGCTGCAAGTGTATACTCTTTGCCACCAATAGTCTTCTTGGTACCGTTAAGCTTACTGTCTGCGTCATAATATGTGCCTGTTACAGCTTTATTGTCGCCTGAAGCAGGTGTAATGATGTAGGTGTATTCGTATCTTGTGTACTTCTTAGCAACATCAGTCCATGAATCGCTGCCACCGATAATTGTGGTGAGTGCGTTAAGAGCTGCTGCATATGCTGCCTTTTGGTCTTCGGTGAGACCCTCACGAGTGAAGTGATTTTTGATCTCTGCGAGATACTCGTCAGCTGTGAGTTTGTTTTCACCGATCTTAACAAGGCCGAGAACCATGTCGATTGTGCTGTTGCCGAGAACGCCGATAAGCATTTCGAGAACGCCACGAACCATATCATCAGTTAAGAAGGAGTTAACAAGTGCATCGAGGAGAGCTTCGATTGAAGTTCCGGCACCCTCTGCGCTTGAGTCATAATCCTTCATAGCCTTAAGAAGTGTGTCAGCGAGTGAACCCTCTGCAGGATTCTTTATAAGCATCGGAAGGAGTACGGGAAGAGCCTCATTAATAACATTGTCAAGCTTTCCTGCAAGATCAGATGTATTTGAGTAGCCATCATGCTTGCCAACGCCTTCGATATAAATACCGTTAAGCGGGCTGTAGCTGATTTCGTAACCTTCGAAGAGTGAAACGAGAATGTCTGTGATTGTAAGACCGTTGTTCTTGCCGTTGATAAGGTTGTTAAGAATTACTGTAATAAGGTCATTCTTGCTGAGCTTATCATTCCACTTATCAGTACCGTAGTCCTTAGCGAAGACTTTGAGGAGATCCTCAGAAACAACGCTCTGGAGAAGGTAAACCAGTGAATCGGCAATATCTACGTTCCAGCTGCTAACTGCATAACGAGTAGCTTTTATAGTGTAAAGTGAAGCCATAGTCTCTTCGTTATAGTCAGCCTGAGCCATGTAGATTATCTTATTTGTACCATTTACTTGAAGCTCATAGTACTGCTTAGCGCCTTCGTCTCTGCTGATTTCTACAGCGTGAGCTACATAATCCTTGAAGAAGTTAGCGGGAAGAATCTCAATAACCTGAGCTGTTTCGCCTTCAGGAGTCTTAACAAGGAGTCCGCCAACAACCTTATTGATAATCTTAACAAGGTTGCTACCGTCTGCGCCTGCGATCTGCATGATTTCGTCAAGGGTGTATTCCTTGTAGTCATCTGATGGATCTTCAGGTGTCTTATTGTCATTTGTCGGACGCTTATTCTCTACTTCCTCACCGAAGCTCGGCATGTAATCGTCAACAAGAGGACTGAGAAGACCGCCAAGAAGGTCATCAAGAAGTGCGCCTACTGCCGGCTCTGCAACATCGAGAAGTGCGAATACAGGTGAGAGAAGATTCTCAACGAATATTCTTAAGCCGTCAGATGAAAGGAAGTATGACAATGAGGGAAGAAGAGTAAGGATATACTCGAAGGGACCATTTTCAAGGTTTTCAACAATGTTGAAGATACCGTCGAAAATAGCTGAAATTGTAATATAGTTACCCTTGCCTGACTCATATGCTGAAGCGTCAACGAGAGTATTATTCATCTGGTCAGCTGCAAGAGCCTGAAGAAGGGGATAAAGAGCATATCTGTAGCCTTGACCACCCTTAATGGTGATAGCGTCTACCTCTTTGTCGTTGCCGTTTTCATCTTTAACAGTTGACTTAAGTGTAATATTGTCGCCTCTGAGCAGGAAGTTAAGAACAGGTTCAACTGCCTTAAGGATTGCCCAAAGCTCTGAAATGAACTTGTCTTTCTTAGCCTCAAAACTGTCAGCCTCTGAGATACCCCAGGTGTATGTTGTTGCGCCAAGAACCTTAGTGCCGGCTGAAATTGTAGCACCCTTATCGTCTTTCTTAAACTTAGGTGTACCGCCTTCTGCGCCGTCCCAAACTATCTTACCGTCTGTATCGGTTTCGATAACAAGGTTGTAAAGAACCTTTTCTACGCCATTACCGTTTACGGTGATAGTCTGTGTGCTTGCGTTTTCGTATTTATCATTGTCAAAGTACTCTTTAATTACATATGTTGTTACATCATCAGATGTGTCATCTGTATCCTTAGTGTCAACTACTGTGTCAATATAGTAATATCTATTGTCAGAGTAGTATTTAGCGATGTCGGACCAGCTAACATCTGCGCGTGTAACAGTTTCGCTAGTTGTAGCAGCAATAGCAGCATTTATAAATGATGCAACTGCTGTATCAGGAGCATTATCTGCAATAGTTGCAGGTGTAAGGTCGATTTCGATCTTAGCCAGAACAGGAGCAATACTGTCAAGTGTATCTGAGATACCCTCACCGCCGAGAAGACCTACAACAAGACCAACAAGGCTGTTCATAGTGTCATCGTTAAAGGCAAGGTCAGTGAGTATAGCCTCGATAACCTGGTTGAGTGTTACACCGGTATATGTTCCGTCAGGCTTCTTAAGTGAAGCTAAAGCGTCCTTAAGAATATCAACATTTTCGAGCATGGGAAGAATCTCAGGAATCAAAGCGAGGATAGCCTGGTCAAGCTTCTTAATTGCTCTTCTAACCTTACGAGCTGTAAGGGTTGTACCTGTTGTATAGTTAGAATAATCGTAGTCCTGCTTATCGAATGAGAGATATTCAATAAGGTCATTTTCAACATCATAGTGGTTGAAGTAGTTGAGAAGTACCTGAAGTACGCAATATCTCTTGTCGCCTGTAATGCCATCGATTACAGTTTTGATTGTTGCATTCTTGTCATCATCGAGGTTAACATTGAGAAGGTTAAGAATATCGAAGATGAGACCGTCTTCAGCGAGTACCATTTCAGAAATCAAGTTGATAACTGTAACTGCTCTTGAAGTCTTAATACCTTGGATATATCTTGAGCCACCTCTTTGAGTTGCGCCAAAGTAACGCATTGTTTTAACTTCAGCTGTTGCACAAGTCTTCGTAACAATCTCAGCGAAGATTCCATCAATGAAGCCGAGCTTAGTGTTACCCTCTGCGTCCTTAGCAAGACCCATGATAAGGTTTTCAAGGCCATCTGCTGTGAGAAGAGCTGTGATAACTTCGCCTGCTGTGTCAGTACCTTCGGGAAGTGTTACAATGCCGTCAAGTAAATCAACAAGAAGCTCATAGATGTTGAGAGCTACAAGAGGCTCTTCTCTGCCAGTGATTGTATGCTCCTTAGCTGTGATGTCGTTAACCATGTCAACGAGTGTAAGTAAGGGAGCGAGGAACTGCTCAACGCTCTGAGCAAGACCGTTTGATACGATGAAGTATGAAAGGCTGGGGATAAGATCAACGATTGTTTGAACAGGTGCGCTAACAATCTTGTGAATGAGCTTAACGATACAGCCAACAAACCAATCGCCGAATTCAGCGTTGTCGAAGGCAGCAACTGCGTTCTTGTCGTTTTCAACTGTGATACCGAGCATTTCAGCAACAGGGATAATGAAGCGGTCGTAACCGTCACCGGCTGAAATTGTGATACCGTCGAGAAGAACCAGATCACCGCTTTCAACAAGAAGAAGTCTGAATACGGGAACAAAGGGTGTAATAATGTCACCGAGAAGTGCCATTGTCTTGTCGTAATCTGTAGCACCAAAGCTGTTTGTAATAGTCAGCTGAACTGCGTACTTATACTGGTAAACAACCTTGCCTTCAGCAGTCTTAACAACATATGTGTCCTTAAGAGGCTGCTCGCCTTCTGTAGCTGTGCCGGCTGTGGTGTACCACTTGTTACCGTAGTCGTCTGTTATAAAGTTACCGTTAGCGTAAACGGGAATTTTATTGTTATCTTTGTCAAGTGCATATTCTGCAACAGGATTATTGTACTCGTCAGTTACATAAAGGAATGTGCCATCGTTAGCAACAGGAGCATCCTTATGCTCGACGTTATCTGCATCAGTATAAGTTACTTTTTGACCTGTGAAAGCAACCTTATTGTTGTACTTCTTATATGCATCTTCCCAAGTCTTGCAGTCTGCAAAATATGTTGCAACTGCCTCAGAAGAAGCTTTGAAGTAATCAAGAGTAAGGTTAATTGCTGATTCGTCGCCACCTGTAAGCTCATAAATCAAGCTTAAGGTACCGTCGAGCTTGCTACCGCCGAAGAGATTAACAAGAAGCTCAAAGAGAGTTGTAGCAAGGCCGTCAGCCTTTTCAGTGTCTTTAAACAGTGAAGCGATAAGGTTTTCAACAATACCTTCGATTGATGTTGCTCCACCTGTTTCAAGGTTGAGCTTAACGCCGAAGGTGGGAAGAAGCTCAATTACGAGAGGAAGAACTGCTGCAATAAGATTATCGAGCTGTTCAGGAAGCTTCTCAAGCTCATTCTTGTCGATACCTGATGTCTCCCAGTTAGCTGCGGGAAGATCGTTAGTGATGCCTTCGATACTTGTAGAAACTCTCGCCGGAGCATACTCTACATCGTACCATGAAAGAAGGTCAATAAGAAGTCTTTCAAGAGCTTCACCGTCGGTGAATACACCATAGAGAAGTGCAGGAATGAGATAATCAGTGTCGAGTGTCTTATTAGGATCTGCCTCAAGACCTGCGAGGCCGGCTGCTGAGAAGTCATAGTCGCCTAAGAAGCCTGCAATAAGGTCACGAACGCCGGTCTGGAAGACAAGTGTGTCGAGAACTGCAAGGAGAACAGTTTCACGGTCAACATAATATTGAGCGTAGTTCTCGCCTTCAAGTGCAACATTAATAACCTTACTGTCGTTGATGTTGTTCTCGTCATACTCAACATCCTTGATGTGTAATGCACCGGTATTGTCGCCATCGAACCAAGCGCAAGATGCAAGAACATGGAACAGGTTTTGGCTAATGATATTTGAAAGAGCAATAGTTGTTGTGTCGTTAACTTTGATCTTAACATTTTCAAGGATCTTCCAAATAATATCCATGAATGTGAGCTTGCTTGTGTCAACACCGCTTTGGGTGTCAGCTGCACGAGTCTGGCTATTATCCTTAAGCTGGATACCTGTGCTTGTGTTTGTTGCCTGAACCATAGTGAGCTGCTGAGTTGCATATTCTGCAGCAGTTTCAACTGCCTGGTCATCGCTTGAGCCTGCAAGACCTTGAAGAACACCCTTAAGTAAGCCGATAAGGTCAAGGTCATAAATGTCCTTAATCATATCTGTCAAAGCTGTAACAGGTGAAAGAAGGTTTGCAACGATAGTGTCAAGACCGTCACTTTCAATGAATCTTGACAGATAAGGAAGAATAGTTGCGATAGTTGAAACAGGTCTGTCGCAAAGTGAATCTACAAGAGCAAAGAGTGCATCTGTGATTGACTGAAGAAGAACCTGCTTGTCGCTACCTTTAGCATTAACTGCTGCTTCGTAAGCTTCCTGAGTCTTATAATATTTTGAATTATCAAGGTACTTAGTTCCGTCTGTCTTTGTGAGTACGGGTACGCCGAGAGCTTCAATTATGGGAAGAATTACGCCGGAGTAGCCCTTAAAGCCACGGAATGTGATTTCGTCATAAATTGTGAGTTCTGCGCCTGTGAGGAATACCTCAAGAACAGGAGCGAGAGGCTGAAGAACATCCCAAAGAATAGTAACGAAGTTCAAGCGTGACTGAGCTGTTGCTGCATCGATTTCAGCTTGATCAATCTTTCCGCTCTCATCGGTATCTGTTGCCTCGACAACAATATTCCACTCTTTGTCAAACTTAACAGCTGTCTTCTGGCTTGTTTTGTCGTCAACCATAACTGCTGTGAGTGTATATTCTGTACCCTCAATAGTTACTGTAGTCTTGTTCTGCTCTTTGTCGAAGTAAGATGTCTTATTGTCGTCTTTCTTATCGTTCTCAGTAGCATAGTAGAAATATTCATACTCCTTATCTGCATTCTGAGCCTGCTTCTGATTCCAAACAGGGTCAAGATCATAAGACTTACCATCGATTGTAACTGTAGAAGCAGTCTGTACATCATACCATGTAGCGGTAATGTCCTTACCCTGGTCATCTTTACCGGTTACATAAGTAAAGGCGTACTTAGTGTTTTCCTTAGCGATTTCAGACCAAGTCTTAGCTGTTTTGCCGTCAGCCTTAAGAATAATCTGCTTAAGAGTGTCGTTGTTAGCGAATGCCTTAGGTGAAATGTCAATACCGGTTGCGCTGTTGAGAATATCAGTTACAATGCCGATAATGTCAGCAGTGCCTTCGCCGGCAAGAAGACCTACAAGCATACCGAGAAGGTCGTTAATCATGTCGTCTGTGAAGAGCATATCTTCAAGAAGACCGTTAACAGCTGCCTTAAGGCTAATGTCGTCGTTTTCGTCGAATATGCCGTGGAAGAGTCCACCCTCTTTTACAAGATCCTTCTTGAAGAGGTTGAGAACTGTACCAACGAGCTTGTCAAGGTTGTCGATAGCGTAGGATGTCTTAGCTCTTGAGATTTCGGAACCTGCGTAGGTGCCTGCTTGAATCTGCTCAAGAACATCCTTATATGTTGTGTTGCCGTCATCGTCGTAGAAGTTATAGTGATGTTCGTCAATTTTATCCAAAACAACTGTTGTTGCGCCTGGAACTGTATAGCCGTTAAACAGAGCAACTATAAGCTTAACGAGTGAATCCGGGTTTTTGAAGATGTTTGTTATAAGTTCGTCAAGGAGAGCTGCGTCACTTTCGTTTTCATCTGTGATGTCATAACCGAGAAGTGCGCCAAGAACTTCCTTAATTGTTGTGTTTTCAAAGATGAAGTCAATCACGAACATGAAGACATCAGCCTTGTTAACTGTGAGCTGACCGTTTGCAGCGTCAATCTTTACATAGTTCTGATAAGCTTCAGGAATATTATGAGTGTTACCGTCAGCATCGGTGTACTGCTCACCGAAGGGTTCAGCGAGAGCTGCGATTTGCTTAAGCCAATCTGTAACTGCGTTAGCACGAAGAGTACGAGCTGCTTCGAGTACCTTAGCATCATCGGGCTTAGCATTAATCATTGCCCAAGCTTGCTCTTCAACATCATGATTAATGAAGTATGTTACAGTACGAACGTACGGTGCATCCTTCTTGAGAAGTCCTGCAAGGTCAAACTTGATGTTTGCAACAAAGGAGATAATAGCCTGTGTGAAGGATACATCTATCTCTGTTTCAGTGACGTTACCCTTGTCGTCTACAGTGATATGCTTTGTGAATGCCTTCTGGAATGATGACCAGTCGTTTGTGCCTAAGTAGTCGATAAGACCACCGCCGAGAGAGTTAACATCAACCTTTACGATTGGGCCAAGTCTGTCGGTGAGCACTGTTACGAATGTAAGAAGGTTTGTAAGGATTTCGTTAAGACCGTCGCCTGCGATAAAGTAAGCGAGTGTCGGAAGAGCTGTAAGAAGAGTTGTAACAGGATATGAAGCAAGAATTTCGATGAAGAACAAGATATAGTTAATATTTGTTTCAAGGAATGCGCTCATGTCATAGCCGTTTTCAGCAGTGTAATCGCAAGCTTCCTTCATACCGTCATTGTCCATAATGAGGCGATCGGGAATGTCTGCTACATCGCCATAAAGCTCATGACGCTTTTCGTTGAGCTGCTGGAGTAATGTCTTGCTGTTATCACCCTTAACCTTAGTTGTGTTAAGGTGTGAAAGGATTGCATCAAGACCGAAGCCACGAAGCAAGGGAAGCATAACTTCTTCATAGCTATCCTGACCTTCGATATTTAATGTGTCAAAGAGCTTAACTGCCTTATTTGAGCTTGCGCCAAAGAAGATAGCTTCAAGAATATCTTCAAGACAGCCGAGGATTTCCCAAAGCTGAGTGATGAAGTAGCTAACCTTAGCGTAGAAGTTAGCGTTTGCCACTGACTCGAAGTTCCAAGTCCACTTAGCTGTGTTAGTTTCGCTTGGCTCTGCATAAACCGGCTTAAGAGTATACTTAGTGTAAACTTCCTTGCCGTCTTCATCTTTGCCCTTTACAGCGAATGACTCAAGATGCTCATATTTGCTGTAATAGTCTTTTGTTTCTTTGCCGTCTTTATAGGTGTACTTAAACTCACCCTTATCATTTGCAACCTGATTATAAATGCCGGTGATAAGTGCCTTCTTCGGCTTAGTTGTGTCGGGTACGAGAACAAGGTTGCCATCTGCATCTGTAACCTGCTTGCCGTTCTCGTCTAACTTAACCTTAGTGTCGAAAGACATAACGGGCTTGCCGTTTTCTTCCTTGATGTTACCGTTTTCGTCATAAACGTACTTCTGATAGCTGTGAGCATCATAAATGTCAGCCCAAGTGATGTCACGCTTTTTGCCGTCAACAGTAATCTTACCGTTTTCGTCAACACCGCCTGCAATATTGTAAGCCATGTACTGACGAAGACCGCTATTTGTTGCTGCTTTCTTATAAAGAGTAACAGCAGTGATGTCGATACCTGCATCTGCAACGATCGGGAGGAAATCACCGACG
This sequence comes from uncultured Faecalibacterium sp., assembly GCA_964458915.1. Taxonomy (GTDB): domain Bacteria; phylum Bacillota; class Clostridia; order Oscillospirales; family Acutalibacteraceae; genus UBA6857. The sequence continues at coordinate 3,061 of CAYWKY010000001.1, read as the reverse complement.
CTGCCGCCGAATATGCCGCAAAGCAAGTTAACAATTGTTGTCATGATGCTATCAGTGAAAGCATATTTTTCAACAATCTTTGTCAAAAGCTGATAAAGTGTAACTGTGCTTGTGTCTCCGGCCTCAAGCTCAATGCCAAGAGATGAGAGATCGAGCATATTATTTTTAATGAGAATGTTTAAGATGTCGGGAATAGCCTTTTCGAGAACACTGTCGATGCCTTCAAGAGTATTGTTAACATCGTCTTTTGTGAAGAGAACATTATCCTTGTCATCCTTAGAAACATCATTCCAGTTATAACCCTGGTGTACTATGCCGTACTTATCCATAGTATCCTTAAGAAGTGCGTCGCTCTTATCTAAGCTATCAGCCATCTTCTTGTAGAACATATCTACGCCTTGGCCGGGTACATAGTCAGTGAGTACGTCAACAAGGATACCTGTGATAATATCGACGCTGGTACCGTTGTATTCACCGTTTACAGTAAGAGTATTTTTTGCACGGCTGGCAATTGCCTTAACTATAGTACGAACTCTGTCACGGTCAGCAGCCATTTCGGGAGTAACTGTCTCGCCCTCCTCAACAGCTGTGTAGACTCTCATGAACAGGTCAGCGAACATGTTAATAAGATCATCTGAAACGATAGATCTCATAAGTGTGATAAATGCCTTTGCAGGTGAGCCTTGGAAATATGTGAATGTACCATAAGCCGTACCATTAACAACAACATTTGAGGGAGCGTTCTTATAAGGTGTTGCGCCGTAAATTGCAAGTGCGCCAAAGTCAACGAAGTGAGAAACAACAACTTCTGTCTTGTCGCCATCAGTCTTGTCAGCGTTGATAAGACCTGTAAGAAGCTCATTTACAATATTTTCAATGTTCAAGTATTGGTCAAGCAATCCGCCTATATCAAGCTCAAGTGCTCTTGCAAGAATCGGGTCGATGATGTCGAGCAGTGAGAGTACGGGAGCGATAAGGTTCTTAATAGCCTGAGCAAGGTTATTAGTCTGCTTGTAGTGATTTGCACCTGTCGGATCAAGCTCATCAGTGTCATACATATACATAAGATATGCAATGTTGGGAAGCTTTGAGAGAAGAACTGTAAGAGGACTCTCAAGGACACCGAGTGTTTCGCCGTCACCAACGAGGAAAGCTCTAAGTGTTGTGAACAGCGGAGCGAGAGGTGAGTTTACGGTTTTCCAAGTTCTGTGACCCGCAGGCGCTGTGGGTTCTGCTGTACCGTAAACATAGGTGTAGTATTGTTGCTCACTCATTGATGTTTTGTAAGTAGCATCAATATTAACACTACCGTAGCCGAGAGCTTCGATAAGCATAACAACTGATGTCTGATAGCCCTTACCGCCCTGGAGTGTCAGCTCGTCAAAGAGTGTGATGCTCTGACCGCTGAGAATGTATGAAAGCAGGGGATCAAGGGGAGTGAGAAGTGTTTCGATTACATCGAAGAATGCATCAACTTTAATTTCAGCAGTTGAATCTTTAAGGTTGAACCATTTTGTACCTGCGATGTATTTAACATCTTTCCATTCAAGCTTATTAATTTCTGTAACATTAGCTGCCTGCATACAAGCATCAAGCCAACCCTTAATTGCGCTGCCGCCATTGTTAAAGTGAGTTTCAGCTGCACTATAGAATGAGCTGGGACGAAGGTCGATGTCGAAGTCTGCAAGAGCAGGAAGAAGGTTTGAAATAATATCCATGCTGAGGATATTGCCTAACAGACCTGTGTCAAGAACAGGTACTGTGCCTTCAGTTACTTCGTTGCCGTTTTCGTCAACATATTTACCGGCATCGTTCTTCTTCCAAACGGGAACATCGTTGCCGTCTTTATCTTTTTCTGTCTTTTGCTCATGAGTACCAAAGAGCATCTTAATAAGATACTGCATAAGGTCATCTGTTGTGATAACATCAGCAACTATGTTAGCGAGAGTGTCGCCCTTTTCAACATTCTTAAGAGGTTCAAGAATACCCTTAAGATCAGCGGGGATAGAACCCTCAACCATGGGAAGAACTATAGGAAGAAGTGTGGGAAGAAGATCATTGATAAGATCATCAATATTCTTAATAGCTCTGTCAACCTTAGCGAGTCTCTTTTCGTCGGTATCATTAACACCGGCTGTTTCTTCGTCAGAAAGTGAGCTTGTGAGATACTCACCGAGAACGAACTGACCTGCCTTTGTGCCAAGCTCACGCCATGTCATTTTGCCGTCTTTAAATGTATCCTTATACTCAAAGCCGTTAACTGTGTAGTTATTGAGAAGTGAGATAAGAACAGCCATAAGTGTGTCAGCCTGACCGTCAAGAATGGGAACGATTGTATCAATAATTGTTACGCTTGATGAACCGTCGCTGAGCATACCGTTAAGAAGCGGAGTAAGCTTAGCGAGGACACCGTCGTTAAGAAGCCATCTAAACAGTGAAAGGATAACGTCACCGGGGTCAGCATTAATATGGTATCCTGTCCAGGTGCTCTTAACACCGTTTATGGTCTTTTCAGTAACAGTACCCATAGCTGCGATACGGTTAACGGGTACGCTAAAGTCAACTGTACCAACACCCTTTTTATTGAATGTAAGAACCTCAAGATAGCCTTCGTTGCAGCCCTTTGCACCGGTGCTAAAGAGAGTTTGTGTAAGAAGACCAAGCTTGTAATAGTAGTTACCGTCACTATCTCTATAAGGTTCTTCTCTCAGAGCAGTATATTCACCGTTAGGTAAACCATCGGGGTACTGTTTAGCGAGTGCAGCTGTGTCAACTCCATACTGCTTAACAGTTCCGTCTTTATTATAAAGGTCATAAACCTTATTACCCTTATTGTCAAGAACCGCTTTCATTAGGAACGCAGCTCGATCTGCTTCGGGTTTTGCCTGTTCAGCGTTATAAGTCGCTTGATCCGTCTTTGTCGCCTGCATGAGCATATTGAGGATACCGTCGAAACCATTTGTAAGGTCAAGACCCATGTCTGCAAACATTGACTCAAGGAACATGCTCCAAACGGGAAGAGTGTAAACACTGATACCGCCAAAGAGGTCAAGGAGGAACT